>DMPJ01000362.1 GCA_003456035.1 Planktothrix sp. UBA8402 | reverse complement strand
CCTTGGTAAGTTTGAGTAAGTTTTGCGGAACGGATATTACCAAGCCGCAGAAAAGCGGAGGTTGGGGTTTGGAATTAGTTCCCTCGTCACCTTTACCCTTTTGGGTGGTGCTATAGTTGGAGTGATGATCTCGCTAATTTCAGCAGTAAAATCACCCATTGTTTCAATATTCTGTAATCCTTGGTTTTAAATCCGATGGCAACAACACTTTTATCTCCAGAAAAAAACCTTAACCTGAACACCATTGAACATCAAATGTTGCAATCAGCTTTATTACAAGCTGAAACAGTAGGTGAACTAACGGCTTTAATTATTAATCATACCCATTTGGAGATTATCCAAGCCTTTGAAAAACTCCCTTATTTTCAGCAACAGCGAGTCCAGCAACTTTGGGAAATCGAAATTTCTGAACGTTGGAAATAATTAATTAAATTCTGATGTCTGACTTCCACAGCCACCCCCCAAAATCATCACTTCCAGGTCAAGATGACTCTCAAGTTAATCACACCCAATATCCAGTTATTGAGAGTGAGAATATCTCCAACACGAGATCGGATTTCCGGCGGTTTTTAGCAATAGTTAGTGCCGTAGGATTGTTAATAGGAATGTTGCTATTTGGTAATGGTTTTTCTGTAATTACCATTACCTTGAGCAGCATTGCTGTTATCATCATGGCCTTATGTTGGCGCTATCCCCGTCAAGGATTATGGGCATTTTTAATTTATTTACCCTTTGCCGGGACGATCTCTTATGGGATTGGTAACGATCATTTTCTATTTCATTTAGCCAAAGATGGGCTTTATATTCCCGCCTTAATCGGTTTAATTTTTGAGTTAAGGAAAAAAAAATTACCCCTAATTAATCCACCTCAACTTAAAATTCCCCTTTTAATTTTATTCCTAATTGCGATTGTCACATTAATCGCCGTTAATGGTGTCCTACAAAAACACGCCACACCGGATAATCAACCCTTTGCCGTAGGACTCTTTGGCTTAAAAGTTTTAATCGGATATATTCCCCTAATTACCTGTGGATATTATCTAATTCGCCATCGTCAAGATCTGGAATTTTTGACTCGGTTACAAGTTATTTTAATTCTAATTTGCTGTATCTTAGGATTAATTCAATTTGGATTAGTAGTAAGCGGATACTGCCCCGATAATAGTGGTTTACCCGAAAATTTATTATTAAGGGCAAATGTCCAGCGAAAATGTTTAGTAGGAGGCTCATTAGGGTATTTACCAGCCCAAAATTTTATTCGTTTACCAGGAACATTTGTCGCCCCCTGGCATTGGGCTTGGTTTTTAGTTTCCAGTACGTTTTTCTGTTTTGCAACTGCATTTAGTGACCCGAAATTAACTTGGCGTTTAATGGGTTTAGGAACTTTATCTTTAGTGATTCTAAATGCCATTGTTTCCGGTCAAAGAACAGCCCTTTTAGCAGTGCCATCTATTGTTATACTGCTGATAATATTCACCAGTCATATTTCCAGAATTAAGCGAGTTTTAGTGATTATTTTAGGGATGTTTATTTTTATGATGGGAACATGGATTTTAGCACCCGAAGTAATGACCGAAAGAGTCGATAGCTTTATTGGACGTTGGAATGCCGATCCTCCGGCGGTGTTTTTAACTAAGCAAACCAACTTGAGTTTGAAAGCCCATCGAGGCTTTTTAGGCAATGGTTTAGGAGAAGCTACAACTTCAGCACGAGGATTAGGAAAAACCCGATTAGTTGAAGCCTATTATCCTAAATTATTATATGAAATTGGGCCATTTGGAGTAGCTGCTTTCTTGTTTTTAGTGACTAATATTACGATTTTAGGTTTCAAATCCTATCATCAACTACAAGATCATAGTCTGTGGGGCTATGGAATTATTTTTTGGATTTTTATTGTTTTAATTAGCTATAATCCCTATTGGTATCCCCTGGATACCGACCCGGTAGCGGTTTATTATTGGTTTTTAGTCGGTGTCCTATTAAAATTACCTAAAATTCAAAAGCAAGAGCAGGAAAAAGATCAACTAGAAGCACCTCTTGATCCTTAAAACTAGAAAATGTTATACTAATAAATAGTATTTTAATGCTAAGGATTGTTGAAAAAGGTCGGCTTTGGGATATAGATTACCCATAAAATCAAAGTCCCCAAGCCTACAACCCCGATAAAATGATTTAGTTGTGTCCTAAATCTACGCCCTATCTTAATCTATTGCCCAATGAATCATTACAACATTAATCCCCAAAAAACCGAAGATATTCTCATCGTTGATGATACCCCTGATAACCTCCATTTGTTATCCAGAATGCTGACTCGTCAAGGATATAATGTTCGTAAAGCATTGAGCGGGTCGATGGCTTTAACAGCGGCTCAAACCGTTGCTCCCGACTTGATTCTCCTAGATATTATGATGCCGGAAATGGACGGTTATCAAGTTTGCCAACACCTAAAATCTGATCCTAAAACCTCAGAAATTCCGATTATTTTTTTGAGTGCTTTAGATGATGTTCTCGATAAAGTTAAAGGTTTCCAAGTTGGAGGAGTGGACTATATTACCAAACCATTCCAATTTGAAGAAGTATTAGTCCGAGTCCAAAATCAATTGGCTTTACGAGCAGCAGAATTAGAAATCCTGGTATTGAATGCGGAACTAGAAACCCGAGTCAAAGAACGTACTCAGGAACTAGAAGCAGCCAACACTAAACTATTAGAAATGGCACTGCATGATTCCTTAACGGGTTTACCAAATCGTTCCTTATTGATGACGGATTTACAACAATCAATTCATCAAGCCAAAGCCAATCATAACTATCAGTTTGCAGTCTTATTTTTAGATTGCGATCGCTTTAAAGTCGTCAATGATTCCTTGGGTCATCTAGTCGGCGATGAACTCTTAATTTTAATTGCTCGCCGCCTCAACTGTTGTATCAAACCCCAGAATACATTATCCCGTTTGGGTGGAGACGAATTCGCCATTTTATTAACAGAAATTCCTGACTATGATCATGTAATCACACTAGCAGATCGGATTTTAGAGTGTTTTTCTCAAGCCTTTAATTTAGAACGACACGAGATTTTTATTAATGCCAGTATTGGTATTGTTATCGGTAATTGTGAATATAATGAACCGGAACATTTACTCCGAGATGCAGATACCGCTATGTATAGAGCTAAAGCATTAGGAAAAGGACAATATCATCTGTTTGATCCGATCATGCACACCGCAGCTTTAGAACGATTACAGTTAGAAACAGATTTACGTCGAGGTATTGAACAAGACGAATTAGTTGTTCATTATCAACCCATTATCTGTTTAAATACAGGCATAATTGCCGGGTTTGAAGCATTAGTGAGATGGTCTCATCCCAAACGGGGGTTAGTAGCACCGAATCTATTTATTCCCATGGCTGAAGAAACAGGTTTAATTACTACTATTGGCTATTGGGTATTATCAGAATCTTGTCATCAACTGCGGACTTGGCAAAAACAAAATTTAATTGATTCAAATTTATTTGTCAGTGTTAATTTATCCGTAAAACAGTTTGCTCAACCTAATTTATTAGAACAAATTGATCAAGTTTTAGCGGATAGTCAACTCTCTCCCGACTGTTTAAAACTAGAAATTACCGAAAGTGCAATTATGGACAATCATAAGCACGTTGCTACTATTCTCAAAGAACTCAGAAAACGTCATATTTTAATTAGTATTGATGATTTTGGTACAGGTTATTCCTCTCTGAGTTATCTGCATTCTTTTCCCGTTGATACCCTAAAAATTGATAAATCTTTCGTGCAAAGACTGAACCTAGAATCGGAAAATATCGGCTTAATTCCTGTGATTATTAGTTTAGCTAAAACCATGAACATGAATGTCGTTGCTGAAGGTATTGAATTAGTTGATCAATTGGAAATACTCAGGGAATTAGACTGTGGATTTGGTCAGGGATATTTCTTTGCCAAACCTCTACCCGGAGAACAATTGATTAAGTTTTTGTCCTCAAATCCCCGGTGGTAAATTATGAATCAAGAAAGTATTGGTTCCCATAGCAATTTGCTGATTGTGGATGATGAACCCGATAATATTCGAGTTTTATCTGCCTTGTTAAATCAACAGGGATATTATGTTCGCAAAGCCTTAAACGCCCAGATGGCACTAATAGCAATTGCCAGTGTGAAACCCGATTTAATTTTATTAGATATTCGGATGCCCGGTGTCACCGGATATGAGTTATGTCGTCAGCTAAAATCCCAGATGGAAACTAATGATATTCCGATCATTTTTATTAGTGCGCTGAATCAAATTCAAGATATTATGCAAGCGTTTTCTGCTGGAGGGGTAGACTATATTACTAAANNACCTTTCAAAGTTGATGAAGTCTTAGCACGGGTCAAAAATCAGTTAACAATTTGTGATTTAAAACAGAAACTCATGGAACAAAATCAAAAACTATTACAACAAAATAGTCAATTAAAAAAAGAAGTCCAAATTCGTCAACAAGCCGAAGAAAATTTACAAACAGTTAATCGTCAATTGCAAAATTTAGCCTCCTACGATAGTTTAACAACTCTAGCTAATCGTCGTCATTTTGATCAATATTTTGCTCACACCTGGAAACAAATGATGCAAGCCCAACAACCCCTATCTTTACTATTATGTGATTTAGNNATTATTTTAAAAATTATAATGATAATTACGGACATCCCGCCGGAGATATTTGTCTAAAATTGGTTGCCCAAGCCCTCAATAGATCAGTGAGTAATACTCAGGATTTAGTTGCCCGTTATGGTGGAGAAGAATTTGCAATTATTCTACCGAATACGGATTTACAAGGAGCACTCAAAGTTGCTAAAACTATCCAGGAGGAAATTCAAAGACTAAAAATTAATCATAACTATTCAATGGTTAATNNTTCTATTGTTACCCTCAGTATTGGTATTTCCTGTCAAATTCCCCAACCTGATAAATCGGCTGAACATTTATTAGAAATTACCGATCAAGCACTTTATGAAGCCAAAGAACAAGGACGAAATCAATATTGTGTTAAAGTTTAATTAAAAAATAAATATTAGCTTTAACTCCCAATTATCCCCATCTCTAATAATTTCAATTGTTTTAATAAATTCTCGAAAATAAAACCTTCGTTCTGTTTCCGATAAATCCAACCAAAACTGCGGAATACATACCGCCTGCGCCGTTTCTTTTAAATTAACAGGGGGAAGTTCAGCTAACTTTCCTTGTAAATGAGCAATTTCTATCCGCAGTTTATAACTTCTTAAATCTGCTGTTTCTAAATCTAATATTCCAGAAGTTAATAAATCGGGAATTTGTAATAAAATCTCTTGTTTTTGGTTAATCTCCTCAACAATACCCCGTTTAACTATCTGTAAATCAGGTAAATTTAAACCAGAAACCGCCTGTGGTAAATCTTGACAAATTCGTTCAATGGTTAACTCTAATCCCCTTTCATAAGATAAGGCTTTACATTTAGGATTTTTCGGACAATTTGTAGGACGTAAATATAAATATTCCCTNNTCTTTCTTTGCGATAAGTTGTAACCCGCGCCACCGTCATTAAAGATTGACATTCTCCACACATTACCAACCCCGCCAAAGAACGTGGTGCACTCGCCGTCCGAGGTGGAAGTCGTTGATTTCGGCGTAATAATCGATCTACCTGGGCGGCTTCATCCCGGGAAATAATCGGAATATGAGTATTAGAAATAATCTCTCCATTTTTATATTCTAAATCTCCTCGATAAACGGGATTTGTTAACCATCTTCTTCCCGTTGTTACAGATATTTTTTTCCCATAACGTTTTTCTAAAAACCTTACCGCACCGCGTAAAGATCCATAAATTAAAAACCGATCAAAAAACTCTTTAACGATAGGTGAAACACTGCGATCTAAAATATAACGGTCTTTTCCCCGTCGATATCCATAGGGTGCTTTCCCCGGCGGAGGTAAGGCTTTAATTCGGTTTTTAGCGTGTCCGGTGACAATACGACGACTGCGTTGGCGATTTTGAATTTCTATAAATAATTGGATTAAATCAGAGCGATTAATTTCACCCCCAGAGGTATTAAAATCCGATTCAATGGCAATAATATTAATCTGAAAAGATTCTAATTGTTGTAAGCGATCGCTCACCTCTAAAACCGAATTTCCTAACTCCTCTAACCGTCGAATCAATAAATAATCCGGTGCTTCTAAATCACAATCTTTTAACAAGTCTTCGAGTTCCTTTCTTCCCCCCAAATCCTGATAAACCCGATCAACTTCCCATCCCCAAATCATCCGATCTGGAGGTTGTTCAAACAGAGGATCAGTATAGCAATAGGCAATAATTTTCATGCTTCATTTAATTCTATAATATTCCCATCAGGATCTTTTGTAAATAATGCCGCCCGACCAGAAGCACTCATTTGAATCGAACAATTATCAGCTATTAGCTGTTGTTTCGCAGCTTCTAAATTATCGACAGAAAAAGCCAAATGTCGATTTCTTCCCCATTTCTGATGATTAACTTGATCATTAATTAGAGTTTCAGCTTGAATTAAATGAATTTGAAACTCCCCAATTTGATACCAAATCCCCGGAAAATTTAACGGACGTTCAACTTTTTCTAAGCCTAAAACTTGACTATAAAATTGTTCTGATTGTTCTAAATCAGAAACCAAAATTGCAGCATGGAGATATTTATTGATTTTCATGATATCCAAAAACACAACAATTTTAACCCGTAGGGTGCTCCATCGCAGCGCACGCACCAT
>DMPJ01000195.1 GCA_003456035.1 Planktothrix sp. UBA8402 | reverse complement strand
AACCCGCGCCGGCGGGTTTTGTCTGTGTAGACGCGATTTCAATCGCCGAGCTTGACTCGATTTAAGCAAGTACCCAACAAGCGACTTGATGATGAGGTTCAATCAATTCTAACATGGGATTTTCTTGAAAACAATGTTCAATCGCAAATCGACATCGAGGAGCAAAGGGACATCCTGGGGGATAATCAATTAAATTAGGGGGATTTCCTTGAATAGCTTTTAACGGTTCTTGACGAATTTGATCGAGTCGAGGTAAACTTTCTAATAGTCCAATTGTATAGGGATGATGAGGATTTTTATACAGTTGATAAACCGTTGCTAGTTCCACAATTTGCCCCGCATACATGACTAAAATTCTATCTGCTAATCCGGCTAATAATGCTAAGTCATGGGTAATCCAAATTACAGACATTCCCTGTTCATTTTTCAGTTGTTTAACTAACTCCACAACCTGCGCTTGAACAGTTACATCTAATGCTGTTGTGGGTTCATCTGCGATTAATAATTTAGGTTGACATCCTAACCCCATGGCAATCATTACCCGTTGACGCATTCCCCCGGAAAATTCATGGGGATAGTTTTTTAATCGTTTTTCAGGATTGGAAATTCCCACCTGTTGTAATAGTTGAATAGCTCGTTTTTGTGCTATTTCTGGTGTTAATTTTAGATGAATTTGTAGAGATTCAGTTAGTTGTTTTCCAATCGTTAAAACTGGGTTAAGGGAAGTCATCGGGTCTTGAAAAATCATGGCAATTTCATTACCCCGAATTTGTTGTAATTGTTGAGAATTGAATTGGAGTAAATTTTTACCTTCAAATAAAATTTCACCTTGGGTTATTTTCCCTGGAGGCGATGGAATTAACCCTAAAATTGATAAGACACTAATACTTTTTCCTGACCCCGACTCCCCAACAATTCCAAGGGTTTCCCCTGAATATACTTGATAGGAAATTCCATTCACAGCATGAACTAACCCATCAAGGGTAAAGAACTTAACGGCTAAATTTTTAACCTCTAATAAAGGAATCATGGGGAATTGGTAATGGGTAATAGGTAATAGGTAATGGGTAATGGGTAATGGGTAATGGGTAATGACTGATAACTGATGACTGATAACTGATGACTGATTATTTAACTACTCGTAAACGTTGCGTTACTAATGTTACTCCTCCTTGACGCATTAAAATAGCAGAAATCCAATTATTTCCTACGGTATCGGGAGCTTGACCTATTTTAAAAAGACCGCCAGAAGGTAAAAATTCTAATTGCAAAAGCTCCGACTCGCTATAGGATTTTGCTGTGACGGGTTGTGTAATTGCGGTTCCAATTAAGATATCATTACCTAAAGGTTCTTGGACAATAGCATCAATATTAAATTCCTGACCTACTTTAACTTGCTCTGGCACATTAAAAACTACCGTTGGAGGTTTATTTCCTAATGTCAGTTGATTTTTTTCCGCTAGAATTTCCTGTTGGACAATTTTTTCTCCTTGAATTTGTTGTTGAGATGTGATGGTTGAGGTTAAAGAAAACTCTCGATGATCAATTTTTTTAGTTCCGGTAATTTCCGTAATTGTGGTAGTGGTTAAAGTATCGCCATTTTGTTGCCAAGATTGTAATTTTGTGCGATAATTAAGTTGAGAATATCTAGTCCAAAAATCCTTGAGAACTTGTCTCAAATTTTGATAGTCTAAGCCATCGGAATTAGTAAAATTTGAGCCATAAAAGCCCATGACTTTTTCTACATCTTGACTATTAGCGGCGGCATCAATTTGATTTAAAAGAGTGGTAACATTGGCGGGTGCTGTTTCTGGAGTTTCGGCATTCGCCCGCAGGGAAATTCCCGTTCCTAGTCCCCAAATTACCGCTCCCAGAAGCACAGAAAATAACGGTTTTGCCAATAAATGCCTCGTTTGCCTAGGGTGTGTCTGTACAAAATACCCTTTTTGAAAAGATTGTCGTTGAATTATTGGAAAAATTGTCATCTGAATTTCAAGATTAAGAATAGCGATTTTGTTTAAGTTTTATGGTAGCTTAAAAAGCTGTAACACAAAGTTAAACCTATTCTAGGGGAAAGAATTTGAGTCAAACACCCATTCGCTTACTTATTGCCGCCAGTGGGACAGGTGGACATCTATTTCCGGCGATCGCCACTGCCGAAAAATTGTCAGATTTTGAGATAGAATGGTTGGGTGTCCCTGATCGCTTAGAACGGCAATTAGTTCCCCAACAATATCCCCTCCATACTATCTCCATTGAAGGCTTCCAGCAACGTCTGGGTTGGGGAACCGTGAAGATTTTAGTCAAATTCGCCCGTGCACTGGTGCAAGTTCGCCATCTCCTGAAAAGCGGTAACTTTCAGGGGGTGTTCACCACCGGGGGATATATTGCGGCGCCAGCTATTATTGCGGCTCGTTCCCTGGGTATACCCGTAATTCTCCATGAGTCTAACGCCCTACCCGGAAAAGTAACTCGCAATTTTGGCCCTTGGTGTCAAGCTGTTGGTTTGGGGTTTGAGGCGGCTATTCCCTACCTTCCCCGTACTAATACGGTTGTAGTCGGAACTCCCGTCCGTTCTAACTTTCTCCAGAATTCTACACCCCTATCTTTTTTCCTCCCCGATGATGTTCCGGTTATTGTGGTCGTAGGGGGAAGTCAAGGGGCGGTAAGTGTGAATAAATTAGTCCGAGAGGCTGCTCCCACTTGGTTTAAAGCCGGGGCGTGGGTAGTCCATTTAACTGGAAATAATGACCCCGATGTCGAAGCATTAAACCATCCTCAGTATATTAAAATGCCCTTTTATGATGATATGGCAGCCCTGTTGAAACGGGCGAATTTAGCCGTAAGTCGTTCTGGGGCGGGAACCTTAACCGAATTAGCCATTACCCACACCCCATCAATTTTAATTCCCTATCCCTTTGCCGCCGAAGACCATCAAACCTATAACGCTAAGGTTTTTGCCGGGGCGGGTGCGGCGTGGCTGTTTCAACAAAAGGACTTGACCGCAGACCTATTAGCAAGTAAAGTTTTGTATCTGCTACAATCGCCAGAACAGTTACAACAAATGGCTCAAGCCACAGCCTCCGTCGCCATTACCAATAGTGCGGAACAGTTAGGGGATGTGATCAGAAAGCTTGTACTTTAGGTGGGACTGTATCAATAGCAAGGGTTTTTCTCAGTGATTTCCGTCACACGGGGATCAAAACAATATCACATCCAACGGGGATTTCACGCATACCTGTATACGCGATAATAATAAATAATGTAGAAGACCAAGTTTTTTGAGGGTGTGGGTATGAAATTCGCAACAGTAATCACCACAGTAATGATGATCTTGGGTTTAACTGTTCCCGCTCAAGCCGAGAACCCCGCCCATCTCAAGCAGCTATTGGAAACCAAAAACTGCCCTGGATGTGATCTCAGTGGCGCTGAGTTAGCGGGTGTTAATCTTCAGGGTGCTAACCTTCGAGACGCCAACTTGAAAGGATCTAATTTACAAGGTGCTAATCTAAATGAAGTTAATTTTAATCGGGCTGTATTAACCGAAGCGAATTTAGAAAGTGCAAATCTGGTGGCAGCTAAATTACATGGTGCTAATTTAGAAAAATCTAATTTAAGTCATGCTAACCTAAGTTTAGCGGGTTTAGTTATTGCTAATTTAAACAATGCTAATTTGAGTCATGCTAATCTGATTGGAGCCAATTTAGAGAGTGCAGATTTAACGGGTGCTAACCTCAGAAATGCTCAACAATCTATTGCTACTTTAGGTGAAGTAAAGTTAAAAGAAGGTAGTTTATACGGATTTGATATCAGTGGTGTTAATTTACGCGATGCAGATTTAACTAATGCTAATCTCACGGGTGCAAATTTAACTGCTTCAGATTTAGCCGGAGCTACCTTAGAAAATACCACAATGGTTAATGCAAATTTAATGGATATTCGTCGCTAATCACAAAATTCCATCTTCCCGCGCCGTCCCTAAATTGATCTGAGGACGGCATTTTTTATGTTTATATTTTTATTAGGGGGTTTCTCCTAAATGTTTGCTACCCACAAACAAATGATATAGGAAAGAAAGAGGGCGGGTTGATCAAAGTTATCTGTAAGTATCATAATTTATTACAGAACCCGCCCCTACGGGTAAAAACCTAGTACCTGTTCCCGGCTAGATCAAAAATCATCATCATTTTCTTCATCCAGATCATCATTTTCAATAAAGCTATCATTTTGATCAATTTCAATAGAATCAGCTTTTTTGTCTAATAAAGTGGCTGTTTTAGATATTGGTTTTTCTTCTAATTCAATCATTTTTCCTTGAAAGAAATCGACTAATTTTTTGGATGCGATCGCTACAGCTTCAATATCTGTTTGTTCCGGTGTTAATTCAACTATTTCTAATTTTTCAATCGGTTTAAATGAATTATTATTAATATTTTCTATTTGATCATTTTTGTTAATATCCTGATTTGGAGAGGAAGAAATTTGTTGTTGATCTTGAATATTAAGATCAGGAGGTTGTGAAGCTTCTGGGGAAGAAACCCTAGAATTATCAACAGGAGGATAAGATGGAGAGCGGGGAGTTGTTTCTTGAACTTGATAAGCAGAATTTCCGCCTCTACTATCAAAATTAATTTTCACAGGATGACCAAAAACCTGCTGAAATGCTTTTTCTAAACTGGATAATTTTTGTTTAGTTTGTGCCATTTTTAGCAGGGTTGAAGAAGCCATTTTAATCACAGCAACTTCAGCATTAAACTGAATTAAACGACCTTGTTGACGGAACATTTGTTGGGTTCCATTGGGTTGAATATAATCTAATACCTGTTGCCAAATTTGCTCTAAATTAGCATCAGTAACAATAGGAGGTGCTGCGGGAGTTGCGGGAATTTCTACTTTAACTTGCGGTTGGGGTTCTGGGGTGTATGTAGGTTGAGAAACTGGAGAATTAACTGGGTTTTGTGGAGGATAAGAAGGTTCTGAACGTTGAACAAATGGAACGGTTTCGGGTTGGGTTTGAACGGTTCTTTGAGAAGTTTGGAAAACAGAAACGTTTTGAGTAACAACAGATTTTTGTAACGCTGCTGGAAGTAAACCTAATAAAATAATTTCCAACCATAAACGCGGTTGAGTTGAATTTTTGATTTGAACTTCACTTTCTCGTAAATGTTTCTGACCTGCTAATATAATTGTACTATCCCAATGTTGAGAAAATTGACAGAGTTGTTCCCAAGTTGGTTGAGTTAAGGCGACTAAATCAGGACGAGTCGGTGCGGTTTTAGCAATTAATAAATCTCGATAAAATCCGGCTAAATTTTGCAGTACAATTAAAGGTTCCCGTCCTCGGTTTAGCAAATTACGAATACAGTCTAAAATAATAGCCGTATCCCCGGAATTAATCGCTTCTAATAAACTAATTAAGTCCCGTTCAGGAACCGCCCCAACTAAATCCCAGACTTTATCAACCGTAATTTCACCAGATAATAAACTGAGTTGATCGAGTAAACTTTCCGCATCCCTTAACCCGCCTTGGGCAATTTGAGCCACCATAAAAACAGCATCATCAGCAATATTAATATTTTCCTGTTGGGCAATATATTTTAAATGTTTGATCATTGAATCTAAAGGAATTCGCCGAAAATCAAACCGTTGGCACCGGGAAATAATAGTAGCTAAAACCCGTTGTGGGTCGGTTGTTGCTAATACAAATACGACGCGATTTGGAGGTTCTTCTAAAGTTTTTAATAGGGCATTAAACGCGGCCGTACTTAACATATGACAGTTATGAACTAAAAGTCCATTTGCGACAAAATTATGATGATCTTCTACTTCAATATCATAAACTTTAGCGATGCCTTCGGCTTGAACAGATACGACTGTTTCTAAACTTGTATTCCATTGATGGGATTGAATACTGTTCAAAGTCTGACAGCCATTTTCTGGTGACTTCAGCACCCAAGGCAATCCGGTAGTAGAGTTGACCTGACTTTGCTTTTGTATAGGATTGTACTGTGGCTGGATATCCTTTTGTGGTGAGCCAATTGGCAATGATTTGATTTTCTTCACCGGAGTATCCTTCTGTACAAAAGTTAATTCTAGGGCTTCCTTGTTGGCTAAGAATAAGTGCTCCATCATCCATATACCACCAGGCAAGTCCTTCTGAATTAATCCGGTTAAGCCAGTCAACAGAAACGATTTTTTTGTTGCCATTTGGTTTAACAACGTTAAAGACTTCTTGGAGTTGGATATGGCAAGCGGTATGACAACAGATGGATAGGTTTCCATACCCTTGATTGGGGGTAATTCGTAATTTAGGTCGTAAGTCTGACAATTGAGAGGCTTTGTATTCCATCCATTCTTTTTGCTTGTCTCCATGTGTCCAAGCCAATCTGGGAAATCGGCTATTTTTGTTAGGATAGGTGATGGAACCGTCTCCGAGTAAAGTTCCATAGATAAGCCCAAGTTGATCGATTGACAAAACTGCGGACTTAGCCAAAAAATTTTCGGTTCTTTTATCCCAGATTCCGTGTCCTTTTCTGTAAGGATGTTTTTCCCAGTGATTTTGAATACTTTGAAGTCCTCTACCTTTTTGTTGAAGAAATTGGGGAACATCCAGTTTTTCTCCACACCCACAGGCACAGAAAGGTTGAATAACTTCTGCTTGTTCCATAATGACATCCAAGTTATAGGATTTTTTGCCATAGGCATTTCCATAAAATTGATGTCCTCTGGAAAATCTTCGGATTTTGCCATCTGTTCCCCATTTGTAAATGAAGGTTCCACACCCGCATTCACAGGGGATAATATCTTCATTCCTTCTTTGACGTTTTTGGCTTCTATCCATCCTGTTTCTGTTCTTAATAAATGATTACCTGTACATCTAATTTCGTAATTGTTTGTTTTAATAACAAGGGTGGCACGTTCTCCTTGATTCAACCATCGCACAACTTTTTTATATTCCCAAATTCCTCTGTTTTCGTTATAACTTAAAACTTGTTTTCCTTTCAATCTGGGATTATCAATTCGGATGAGTCCTTCACGGGTTTGAACTAAACTATCTCCGGTTAAACATTCATCTATAACATATACTTTATACCGACATTGAACCGGGGCAAATTGCGCTCGCTCAATTAATTCTCTAATATTATCAACCCCGGTATTACTAGCCGCGTCAATTTCAATTACATCTAAAGTTGATCCATTAGTAATGCCTTTACAAACCTCACAAACCCCGCAAGGTGTGGCCGTTGGGTTTTGATTGGCCAAACAATTCAGAGATTTGGCCAAAATTCTGGCGCTAGAGGTTTTTCCCGTTCCTCTTGGCCCAGTAAATAGGT
Organism: Planktothrix sp. UBA8402; assembly: GCA_003456035.1. Classification (GTDB taxonomy): domain Bacteria; phylum Cyanobacteriota; class Cyanobacteriia; order Cyanobacteriales; family Microcoleaceae; genus Planktothrix. The sequence goes on along the minus strand of DMPJ01000195.1, from coordinate 1,629 downwards.
AAGCCGGGGCGATACGTTGAGACTCGATCGCGTTCGTGAGGGTAGTTGCGATCGCCTCTTGTCCGACCAAATGGGCAAAGGTTTGGGGACGGTATTTGTGGTGTAGGGGTTCGTAACTCACAACGCAACATTACTCATCTATGGAACAGGAAACAATCTTACTAGAATCGGGGTAGAGTATAAGTAGAAACAGGGCTTGCAGTCTAGCATAAAAACTTCAGGGTTACAGTAAGGTATAGAGGGAACTCTCCAATTTCTTGTTTGGTGATTTTTTTCCAAATCCTAGGCAATGGCATGGAATCTTTGATAACTTAGAGTTAAATAGGTTGATCATGGTAATATCAGGGGTTTATTTTTGTTTCTCTTAATAGCCTTACCAAAAAATTATCAACCTGATCAGGGATGAAATTTATGAATAACATTAAAGGAGAAAAAACGAGCAATTAAAATAAATTCAATCCGATTGTTAGAAGACTACAGATGTCCTATTGTCCTACTGTTTTGATTTTAACATATTTTGGATCGATTAAAACAGTTTTACCCCAAATTCCGAAAATTGAGTCTACAGTTTAGTGATTATAACTTATGTCTAATCAAATTATCCTGGTTCAGCCTTTGCTGGCAGCAACTCCTATCAAACCCCCAGCTAAAAACGCCAAATTGGGTAGTGATGNNTTGGATGGGGGCTACTGGTCTTTTATTGGTTTTACTATTGGGAAGTATAATTTTTTTCAAATTGAAAACTGGAGCTCTTACTAAACAATTAAACACGGAAATTTTTAGAAACAAAGAGCTACAGAAAAAATATAAATTGGCAGTGGGTACGGTTGCCAAAATGGAGAAAAATCCTGATTTAATTCACTCGCGGGAATTTAACTTAGATTATTTGAGAATGCGGATGGCGGAGGATGTTTTCCACTATGCCATTATCGTTCAAATTAAGCTGAAAGTTAAACAACAAATCTCCATCGCCCTACGTCCAACTCAATCGGCCGTTGGAGAACAAAGTACGGCGGGAACAGCCCGTCAAGTGGATTCTCTCTTTGATGTGGAATATGAAACTGGTCTCGCCGGAGACTCTAAAAAACGGGTGNNTCTTGCTGGAGACTCTAAAAAACGGGTGTTATTTCGGATTCAAGTGCGACTAATGAAGTTACCAACTCAATCCACATCAACTACAATTAATGAAATTATTGATTGTTTGGAAACCTATTTAAGTCCCAGTGATGAACATGATAATTGGCAACCTACTATTCAAGGACGAATTGTTCATATTGAATGGGATCAAAAGGCAAAACCAACTCCTTTGTTGGTATTAGAACAATCTAATGAAGGGGTGAATGTTACCTTCCGTACTACTCGACCTGCGGGGATTAAATCATCACCCCACGATACTCCTGTTGAAGAAAAAACCCAAGGTAAAACTCAAGGTAAAACTCAACCAAAAAAAGACAGTAAATCAGAATCTACTAAATTTACTTAAGAAAAGTGATCAGTTATCTTAAATATATCTGGATTGATCTAAAACGGGCTTGATTTTTTTCAGGCTATTAGATTTTAGCCAGATCAAATAAAACCGTTGTCATATAGTTATTTGCCCATTCTTCACCAAAGGCTTTTTCTAAGACA
>DMPJ01000500.1:2305-6560 GCA_003456035.1 Planktothrix sp. UBA8402 | reverse complement strand
CAGGGGAAACTATTGTGGTAGTAGATGATATTTTAATTACCGGAAATAGTGTAATTAAAGGAGCCCAAAAGCTAAAATCTGCGGGATTAAAAGTTAATGATATTGTGGTTTTAATTGATCATGAAGGAGGAGTTAAAGAACGATTAAAAGATAATAATTATCAAGCCCATGCGGTATTAACCCTTTCAGAAATAGCAGAAACCTTGTATGAAGCAAACCGAATTACCGAAGAACAGTTTAACTTTTTTTAAAGGAAATAGGGAATGGGGAATAGGTAATGGGTAATGGGGATAACCTTTGGGATTAATTTACTGTAATAGTAGAACTTGGCCAACAACTTCAGATAACTTTTGAGCATCAAAGGGCTTAGTTAGATATTCACTCGCGCCTGCTAGACGGCCTTGAACCTTGTCAAAAGCGCCGTCCCGTGCTGTTAACATAATAATAGGCAAATTCTGAAACTGAGGAATACTGCGAACTGTGCGACAAAGTTCTAGGCCATCAATTCCCGGCATAGCCACGTCCAGAAGTAAGACCGAAACGGCTTCATGGTAAATCATTGATAAAGCGTCTACAGCATTATCAGCAACAAGGACACGATATTCCTTCCCTAATGCTTGTTGCACGAGTCCTTGCATGACTTTACTATCGTCAACAGCTAAAACGGTGAGTATAGAATTTGGGGATACTGACATAGCAATTCATGTTCCTTAGTCGAGATGCCCGGCTGATTTACAATCAAGTCTATAAAAAATAGGCTTTTTAACTGGATCTGAGTTGGACTATCTATTCCTTTCATTATATATTAAAAGTATTCATTCGTTTTCAAATCAACAATTCTATACTTTTAAGCCAGACAATTATTAAGGAAATTTGATCAAACCTGCTTTTTTTGTTTACGATTGATATAATGGTCAAAGATTTGATATTTTTGAAGGGTACAAATAAGTAAAGATTTTTTGCCTAAGCCCAGATCAAAAGTATAAATGGCGGAAACCTTTGTTAAGATTAAGGTAGATCAAAAAAGTTGTGTGAGATCAGGACGTTTGGACAAACAATCTCATACAGTCGCGCCCTTGTCAAACAAAAGTCAGATCTTGGGTAACTATTGAGGTGTTGAGGTGTTAAGGTGTTGAGGTGTTGGCTACTAACCCTTAACCGTCAGTTAAGGCTAACATCTCACCTTGGTCAGTTCAGTACCCCTAGAATGATGCCTCGCCTTTCCCTTTGTATGGTGATTGTCAATAATGAACGCTCATATTTTTAGGTCAAACTATGTTTAGCCCAGAGGGTAATAATCTTTCTCAGGTTATCCACAAATTTGCTGAAATTCCCTTCGATGATTTGACGCACTTAGCGTCTAATCTAGCCCAGACACCGATTGCTTTGATTACTTTTATGGATAACAGCCATCAGTGGCTGAAGTCTCAGGTGGGTTTAACCGGAAAAATACACCTTTATTTGAATTTCTGCGAGTTTATTATTGAATTGCACTCCCAACCGGAATCTCCGACAGAGCAAGAAGACATTGATAATTTATTGATGGGTAACTCCTCTAACCCTACTCTGATACTATCTCCAGAACCGATGATAATTTCTGATACCTGGAATGATCCCAGGTTTGCTTCCCAACCCGTAGTCAAAGGGGATGATGGGATTCGATTCTATCTGGGTATGCCATTAATGACTACAGATAATTTAATGCTAGGGATGCTCTCTATCATGGATTATCAGCCCCGGGAGTTGCAACCGGAAACGATTAAGGCTTTGCAATCTCTGAATAATCAAATTATTAGCCAAATCAATTTACACCGTCAACTAATTCACTCAAAAACCAAACTAAGTCAACTGGAAAATATTATTAATGAACGGAAGCAAGTTTGGGAAATTGTTCGTCAAGAAAGAGACTTTGTTTGTGCAGTTTTGGATACTTTAAGTGCTTTAGTAATTGTCCTTGATCCCGATGGTAGAATTATTCGTTTTAATCGAACTTGTGAACAACTGACCGGATATTCAGCTAAGGATGTGGAAGGAAAAACCTTCGATGAGTTGGGATTAAACCTATTACCATCAGACTATGGTAGCAAACCCAATTCCAGACCGATTATGATTGAGTTTGACGAACCTCCCAAGTCGATTAAAACTCAACATTCGATTCCCCTAACCCCAAGACATTCCGGTTTAAATACTTGGGAAACGGAGTGGGTGAATCCCAATGGCCAAAGCCGTTGGATTGCTTGGTCAAATAGGGCTTTACTTCAAGCCAATGGTCTGATTAAATATGTGATTGCCACCGGAATTGATATTACAGAACGCAGAAACTCCGAAGATCGGATGGAACTTTTAGAAAGAGCGATTACTGCTAGTCCTAGTGGGATTGTAATTAGCGATTTTACCGCAGCCGATTGTCCAATTATTTATTGTAATCCTGCCTTTGAAAAGTTAATAGGTTATTCTCAGGAAGAAGTTTTAGGTCACAATTGTCGGATACTTCAGGGTGAGGATACTGATTCAGAAGAGTTAGCCCGAATCCGGAATGCGATCGCACAGAATACCGATTGTACTGTGACTCTAAAAAATTACCGTAAGGATGGAAGTTATTTTTGGAATAAGCTGTCGATTTCCCCAGTGCGTGACCGAGAAGGACGTTTAACCCATTTTATCGGGATTCAAACCGATATTACTAAGCGTAAACAGTCGGAGGATGCTTTGCGCGAAAGTGAGGCCCGTTATCGACTTTTGGCTGATCATGCGACGGATTTAATTTCTCATCATAGTGACGATGGAACTTATTTATATGCTTCTCCGGCTAGTCGGCAATTATTAGGATATGAACCGGAGGAGTTGATCGGAAAGTCGGTCTATGAATTGATTCACCCCGAGGATTTAGAATTCACTCAACAACGGTTTTTTATGTTGAGAAATCGCCAAGACCTTATAAATGGGTGTCAGGTGTCGGGTGTCGGGTGTCGGGAAATGAAACCTGCTGAAACCCGAAACCTGAAACCTGAAACCTGCTGTTACCGAATTCGATGCCGAAATGGGGAATATATCTGGTTTGAAAGTACCTGTCATGGGTTAAAAAATCAGCATTCAGAAAACATTGATGAAATTATTGCGGTTTCGCGAAATATTAGCGAACGAAAACAAGCTGAAACTCTGTTATTGGAGCGTTCAAGGCTCTCTCAATTGGAGGCGGAGGTGGGGACTGCCCTAGGACACGGGGGGTCAATTGGGACGATTCTAGGCCGTTGTATAAGGGCGATTGCCGATTATCCTGATGTAGCCGGGGTAGGAATTTGGACATTAAATCTGAATAGCAATCAATTAGAACTCCAAGCCAATGCCGGGTTAACGGTTCATGGGGATAATATTACCGAAACCGATGTTTTAACGTCTTCAATTCCCTATCCTTTGCCATTAATGAAAAATCGGACTTTTGATTTTCCCTTAGTCGTAGAAGGTCGTTTAGTCGGGTTAATGGCAATTTGTAGCCACGAAACTCTTAATGATGAAGCCAGAGGGGTTTTGGGATGGGTGGCGAATGCTTTAGCAGTTGGAATTGATCGGGTAAAAGCCCGGGAAGAATTACAAAGTCGCCGGGAAGGGTTATTGTTTCGGTTAGCAAGTCAGATTCGAGATTCTTTAGATATTGATACAATTTTAGGGACAGCCGTTAATGAAATTCGAGCATTGTTACAGGTTGATCAATGTCATTTTTTGTGGTATTTGCATATTCAACCGAATCAACAACCGAGTTTTACTGTTACCCACGAAGCCATAAATCCCAATTTATCTAATCCTTTGCAGGACTATCCTTTGGAACAAATTCCTCTGTTAGCCGAAAGAATTCGCATGGCTCAGACAATTAAAATTGATAATATTCACACAACAACGGCTATAGATGAATCTACCAGAAGGTTTTTACAAGAAACGGGTATTTTTTCTTTCTTATTATTACCTTTGGAAACCCGATCTGGTCAACGGGGGGCGGTAGTTTGTAATCATTATGGGGTATATCGACCTTGGCGGGAAAGTGAGGTGGAGCTTTTACGCGCGGTGGTTGATCAGTTAGCGATCGCTATTGACCAAGCGGAATTATATGCTCAAACCCGGGCGGCGGCGTTGGCGGCGCAAACTCAGGCGTTTCATTTGAGTGAGGCTTTGCAGGATTTAAAGCAAAAGGAATCGCAGTTAATTCAAAGTGAAAAGATGTCGAGTTTAGGACAAATGGTGGCGGGAGTTGCCCATGAAA
>DMPJ01000500.1:0-2242 GCA_003456035.1 Planktothrix sp. UBA8402 | reverse complement strand
CAATTCAAGCTAAAGGTGAAGAAATTGAATTAGAATTTTTAGTAGAAGATTTACCAAAAATTCTATCTTCGATGGAAATGGGGGCTGATCGGATTCGTCAAATTGTGGTTTCTTTGAGAAGTTTCTCTCGCTTAGATGAAGCGGAAATGAAGCCTGTTAATATCCATGATGTTATTGATAGTACGTTATTAATATTACAAAATCGGTTAAAACCAAAAGGAGCATTTCAAGGGATTGAGTTAATTAAAGAGTATGGCAATTTACCGAAGGTTGAGTGTTATGCAGGACAGTTGAATCAGGTTTTTATGAATCTGATTGGTAATGCTATTGATGCCTTAGATAACCAGCATGATCCTCGGATTATTAAAATTACTACGGATATAATTCATCCGAATTTGACGGAAACTAAGGGGAAATTGCCACCTTTAGAAAAAGTCAGAATTACAATTAGAGATAACGGCCCTGGAATTGAAGATAAGGTTAAAAATAGACTTTTTGATCCATTTTTTACCACAAAACCTGTTGGAAAAGGAACGGGTTTAGGGTTATCAATTAGTTATCAAATTGTAGTCGAAAAACATAAAGGAATCATTGAATGTCAAGCTTTACCAGAAGAAGGTACAGAATTTATTGTCGAAATTCCGGTTTATCAAATGCGATAAACTCTAATTAGGTTAAATCAGATACTAATTAAACCGTTAACTAATACTAATTTATGGCTGTTGAAAGCAATTCTTGAACATTACTAACCGGAAAAATCGGAACTTTTAGTTGTTCAGATAGTTCCGTTACTTTCAGATCATCGAGAAATACAGCCTCTCCTTGTTTTAACATTACTGAAGGTAATAAAATCCCATCTCCTAATATTTTTCCTGTTAATCCTTGAAGTAAATCTTGTCCGGTTAATAGACCTGTAACGGTGATTTCTTGACCCCAATATTGACTCGCTAAGGCAACCATATTAACCGTTAGTCCGGAAATATCATTTAAGGAGTTTACCAGGGGTTGAAAGGCTTTTTCCACTGCATTCCCTACCACCCAAGTTAATTGACGGGGAGTAGAAACAGATTGAATTGGATAGTCTTTAACGGTTTGTTCAAATTCTTTAATAAATTGGCGAATTGAACCAACTCCATTACCAATTTGAGGATAATCTTGATAATGGGATTCGGGGGGTAATTCTGCACCCGCAATTAAAAATAGTTCATCGGCAATCCAAACACAAGTTGAACCTAATTCTTGTTGAAATTTTTGTTGTAAATTCTGAACTTGGGTAATAATTTCTTGGGCTTTTTTAGGGGTAACAGCGATTAATTCATCTTCAGAAGGACNNGGACGGAACCGAGTTAACCCCACAGGAACAACGGCAACGGAGGCAACGGTGGGGATTCTCCCGCGATGAAATTTGGCTAAATCTAAGATAGTTTGTTCTAAGTGTTTGCCATCATTAATACCAGGGCAAACCACTACTTGAGCATGAATTTGTAAACGGTTCTTTTTAAACCATTTTAATTGGTCTAATATTTGCCCTGCCCGGGGATTTTTTAATAAACGAATCCTGATTTCTGGTTCTGTCGCGTGAACGGAAACGTACAGGGGAGAGAGGCGCATTTGGGCTATTCTATCCCATTCTTTTTGTGACAAATTTGTTAAGGTTAAATAGGAACCGTAGAGAAAACTTAGGCGATAATCGTCATCTTTTAAATAGAGAGTTTCCCGTTTTCCTGGGGGTTGTTGATCGATAAAACAAAAAGGACAACGATTATTACATTGAATTAATCCATCGAATAAAGCTGATTGAAATTCTAGTCCTAAATCCTGATCATATTCTTTTTCAATTTCGATTTTATGGGTTTTGCCTTTGGTATCTAAAACTTCTAATTCTAGGATTTCATCGGCACAGAAAAATTGATAATCTATTAAATCCCGGGGTTGTTGTCCGTTAATAGAAATAATCGCATCTCCGGGTTCAAATCCAATTTCTGCGGCAATGGAATCGGGTAATACTGTTGTAATTTTAGCGGGATTAATCATAGAGTAGGGAATTACGAATTANNCAGAGAGACGCGCCGTGGCACGTCCCTACGGGGTTTTAATTCTAAATATTTTTTAATGCACCTCCCCATACTGCTGCTAAAATAGCAACTCCAAAGGCGAGACGATACCAAACAAAAATCCAGGTGCTTTGGCTTTGTAAATAACGAATTAACCAAGCAATTGATAGATAGGAAAAAATCGTGGC
>DMPJ01000503.1:5485-11182 GCA_003456035.1 Planktothrix sp. UBA8402 | reverse complement strand
TTTAGATAAATCTGACTTAATTCCAGTTTTGGGAACCGAAACAAAGGTTGAGGAAATTATGGGTAATCGCCGGGCGATCAAAATAGATGAAGCCAGAAAAATTGCCGACTTTTTCCAAGTCGATATTAGTTTATTTCTCGAATTGCGATCGCAGTCTATCTAACAGCAAAAGTGATCGCCCTTCCGATAGTGTTTGAAAAATTTAATTATTCCCAACTCTTATACTAACATGAATATTACAGGAAATCAAGGGTTAACCGCAGGTCAAAAGGAGTGTTTAAAAGCGTTAGGTGCTGTAGAAAGTTAGCTCATCTGAACAAATGTTTTAATTCCCTATTCCCGGCTATAATAAAGGTAAAAATAAGGTGATAAAATAATAGACTAAAGGAGCGGTAAAGACATAACTATCGGCGCGGTCTAAAATACCACCGTGACCGGGAATTAGTTGACCCGAATCTTTGACTCCGGCGTCTCGTTTCATTAAAGATTCGGTTAAATCGCCTAATAAACTGGAAATTCCAATTAATAATCCTAGGATTAAACCCGCCCAAGGAAACCCCGGCCATTGTAAATACCAAGATCCTAATATTGCTACTATAATACTGCCTAAAAACCCAAATATTGCCCCTTCAACGGTTTTTTTCGGACTAATATCTGAGAGGCGAGTCCGACCAAAGGTTTTGCCAAAAATATAAGCCCCAATATCCGCCGCCCAAATACAACTAAATGCTAATAAGGTGGCAGTTAATCCTGGAGATAAATTAGAAATTGACCAATTTTCTAACCAATTTTCATTAAAAGGAATGGGACTAGCAAAGGCTTTTTCTACTAAAGTATGGGGTTCTAGTCCTACCCTTAACCGTACCCAATAACTGGGTAAATATCCCCCATAAAATAAGCCTAAAATTGAAGAACTAATATCGGCAATGCTTGATAATTTAGGTCTAAATAATAGATAAAAACAGACTAATGTTCCGGCTAAGGCAAACATGGCATCGACTAAACTAGGAGAAAATGCGGCGGTCAAAAGTAAGGCTTGACTAACAAATAAAGTTGTTTTACTCGCAGGTTCAATACCTTTAGCTCGAACTAATTGAAAATATTCTAATTGACCTAAATAAATAATCACACTGAAACCCAGGGTAAAATACCAGCCTCCAAAAATGAGCATTCCCAAGGCTAAAATAATTCCAATAATTCCACTGATAATGCGAGACAAAGAAGGCATAGTGTTAGGAGTCAGAAGTCGGGATATCGTCGAGTTATAAACTAGCAGAGCTAGTCTTTCCGGGGGGCTTTAATTTAAAATTTAATCTAGTTTTTCACCACTTAAAATAAACAGGGGATTAACAGACTCAAAATTTTGATGATTTCCCCGTTTTTCTAAGCGGTTGATGGCAGATTGAACTACCTCAACGTTACGAACTTGTAACTCGGCAAACCCTTCAGAAATGGCATAAAGACTTTCTAAATTTGATGCTGTCGCCACAATTCGTCCTTGAGGTTGTAAATATTTCCAAACTTCATTTAAAATTGCTTTAATCGGTCGTCCTCCTTCCAAACAAACTCGATGAGGTAGATGGGTAATACTTCCTAAACATTCGGGGGCGCTACCTTCAATTACATCAACATTCTGTACTTCAAATCGTTCACAATTAACTCTAATTAAATTCGCCACATCTTCATCGCGTTCGATGGCAATAATTCGACCTTGCGGACACAATAGCCCCGTTTCCACCGGAATTGTCCCAGTCCCAGCCCCAATATCCCATACAATTGAGTCGGATTGTAGCCTCATCAAAGATATTAATAATAACCGGACTTCCCGCTTACTCAAGGGGATACCGGGCAACCGTTCAAATAAATCATCGGGAATACCAGGGGTAACATAAGGCCAAAGTTTGGACATTTTCGGGATAAATTAGGGGTCAGATTTCAACTTTTATTGATCAGGTGGGGGATAACTAAATAGTTGTCTATTTTTAATTCACCCTTTAACAATTTTAAGCTGTTGCAGGTTCGGATCACTACATCCTGTTATTTTCCCACCCAACGCTATAACTTGTTGCAAAAATTTTAGACCCTCAGAGGTAACAATTTCACCAGGCATTAATACGGGGATACCGGGCGGGTAGGGACAAATAATTTCCGCACTCACAGACCCCACGCAGTCTGTAAGAGGNNATAAGCATCCCGACAGGAAAAAGGGGGTGTAGAAGGCGCAGAGTTGGGTGTGGGGGATAAATCAAGAGGCGGATGGGGGGTCGCAGAAAGTTGGTGTTTAACGGAGAGGGTTTTTAATCCGTTAATCAGTTGGTAAATATCGGTTTCTGTGTTACCCAAACTAATAATAAAAGTTAGGTGATGAAGACTGGGAAGTTCTGCGGTGACATGGAATTGTTGACGGAGAATTTCATCGGCTTCATACCCGCTTATTCCTAAGTTTGATACTTTAATAGTTAACCGAGTAATATCTAGGTTAACACATCCTGATGTCGATTTTAATTGGGGATTTTCCAAAATAGATAAACCTTTGATTTGGCTAATTTCTGTTCTGGCTATTTTTGCTAAGGATATTGTTTGATTCATTAAATTATAGCCTTGGGTTGCCATTTGTTGACGGGCAGCATCTAAGGAGGCTAATAATATATAATTGGGACTGGTAGATTCAACGAATTGTAAGGTTTGGGATAGACGCTCTCTGTCAATCCGATTTCCTTGAACATGAAGCATGGAAGATTGTGTCATGGAACCTAATATTTTATGGGTAGATTGTACTGTTAAATCGGCTCCGGCTTTTAGGGCTGGGGTTGGTAAATCGGGATGAAAATTAAAATGCGCTCCATGAGCTTCATCGACAATTAAAGGGATATTATATTCATGGGTAATTTTAGCAATTTCGGCAATATTTCCACAAATTCCTTGATAAGTAGGATATACTATTAATACAGCTTTAGTATCGGGATGTTGTTGTAAAGATTGAGCAACGGTTTCTGGGGTAATACTATAGGTTAAATCCCAGGTTTGATTATATTCTGGTTGTAAGAAAATTGCGATCGCACCGGATAAAATCAAGCCAGAAATAACAGATTGATGAGCATTTCTAGGGACTAAAATTTTATCTCCAGTTCCACAAATAGCTAAAATAGCCGCAATAATTCCAGAAGTTGAGCCATTAACTAAAAACCACGTTTTTTCCGCCCCAAATGCTTCAGATGCCAGATTTTGAGCTTCTGCAATTACACCTTCTGGATTAAATAAATTATCCAATTCAGGTAATTCGGGTAAATCGGCTTTAAAAACTTGAGTTCCTAATAGTTTTATTAATAAAGGTGAAATCCCTTGTCCTCGTTTATGTCCAGGGGCATAAAAGGGTGCATCAAGTTGATTGGCACAATTTTTTAAAGCCGTTAATAAGGGTGTTTGAAATTGATCTAACATTAAATAAAAAACTCCGTTGTTGCGCTTAGGCGCAAATATTAACAATCTACAATTTAACTCCAAATATTACTATATTATAATATATTGACTAAATACACTCAGCTAACATAGATTTTATTTTTATTCACGGAAAAGTCAGTAAATACAAGAGTTAGATGATATTTTTTGCTATTTTTTCCTGACAATACCCCTAGAGGGGATTGCCAATTATCAAAAAAAGGTCTTTACTATTAATGTTGATAAATTCATTAATACAGCAATTCAAGGATCAGGGCTTAATTTATGCACATTCCCGATGGATTTATTTCCCCCGCAGTAGCAACTGTTACCAGTCTTATCAGCACCGGATTTTTAGCAGTTTGTCTGGGGCGTACCCGCGAGAATGTAGGGTTACGATATGCGCCAGTTATGGGATTAACAACCGCGTTTATTTTTGCCGCTCAAATGATTAATTTTCCCGTNNTCAGGTGGCACCAGTGGACACCTTTTAGGAGGAACTTTAGCGGCAGTAATTTTAGGGAATCCTTGGGCGGCTTCTGTATCCATTGCGACAGTTTTATTGATTCAATCTTTTTTATTTGCTGATGGCGGAATTACCGCCCTGGGAGCTAATATTTTTAACATGGCAATTGTGGGAGTTTGGATAGGTTGGATCTTAACACAAATTCTCCAACAATTATTAGGAGGTTCTCGTTTGCGTTTACCTTTAGCTGCGTNNTGCCGCCGCGATCGCTTGTTCCATAATTTTGATTTTATCAGGGACAGCTAAGGCGGCGATAATTTTACCCGCAATGATCGGAGTTCATAGTTTAATTGGGATTGGTGAAGGATTAATTACCGCCGGAATTTTAACTTATTTAATTACAGTCAGACCCGATTTATTACCCGGAGATCAACCCCAATTAAATAAATGGTTAATTCCTATAATTGGTACATTATTAATTGCCGGAGTATTATCCTTATTTGCATCAGCTTGGCCAGATGGTTTAGAAAAGGTTGCAGAAATTCACGGTTTTGGTGAATTAGCCGAAAATGTGCGACTTAGTATTCCCACACCTTTCGCTGACTATAGTATCAAAGGATGGGGAGAAATTGGCACTAGCATTTCCGGGATTATTGGAAGTGTAATTTGTTTTGGTGTTGCTTTTGGGATTCTCCAAATTGGTAAACCAAATCAGTTATAATTCAACAATGATTCAATTTTCTATCCCGTTTAAACTACGGGTTTCTCTTATCCTTGTGATCGGAATTGCCTTACTCAAAACATCTGTATGGTGGGCATTAGGCTACTATAGCGCGATCGCATTTTTTTGGGTAATTATTTTAAAACCGCCCCTAAAAATCATCTCAAAACTATTAGGGGCGGAATTAATCTTACTTTCATTATTAGCCTTACCCATGGGATACGAAAAAGCCAGTTTTATGGTAACTCGTTCCCTGGTATGTTTACTAATAATGAATAGTTTTATAATCACATTACCACCCCATAGTTTAGGAATTGCCTTAAAAGGTTTACCAATTCCAGCCACCTTTCAAGAAATTATCTTATTAACTGGGCAATATTTANNGCTTCAAATGCAACAATCAGCAAAATTACGCGGTTTATCCGGTTATTCCGGTTGGTTACGTTATACCAGTGCCGCCATGATTGGTTCTCTTTATTTGCGAAGTTTAGATCGGGCTGAAAGGGTTTATAATGCTATGATTTTGCGGGGTTATCAAGGTAAATTACCCGTAGAATCTCTATCAACACCTAGAGATAATTTTGCCCTAATTATTATGATCACTATCGCTAGTTTATTAACATTTTTTTCCTATGTCAAAAATTAATAGTTCTGAAAAAACCCTAATTGTCCAAGATTTAATGTTTGGATATGCCCGACAAGAGCCGATATTGCAAAATATCTCTTTTACCATAAATTCCGGTGAAAGAGTGGCTTTAATGGGGGCTACAGGTGCGGGTAAAAGCACTTTATTAGAAAACTTAATCGGTTTAAAATTACCGCAATCAGGTCAAATTTTTATTAATGGTATTAGTTTAGAATCTAAAAATCTTTCTGATATTCGTCTTCAGGTAGGATTTGCTTTTCAAAATCCTGATGATCAATTATTTATGCCAACTATTTTAGAAGATGTGATGTTTGGTTTGCGTAACTATGGAATGTCTCCGATAGAAGCGAAAGAAAAAGCACGATTGATTTTATCTAAATTCGGGTTAATATATTATGAAAATCGCTCCTCCCATGAATTATCAGG
>DMPJ01000503.1:0-5447 GCA_003456035.1 Planktothrix sp. UBA8402 | reverse complement strand
GTGGCGTAAAAAATTAGCTAAAATATTAGCTGATTTACCCTTAAAAGTAATATTAATTGCTTCCCATGATCTGAATTGGATTAAAAAAACTACCCATAAATCCTTAATTTTAGCTCAGGGAAAAATTGTCGTTGAGCGTCCGACTCAGGAATTATTAGAAGATGAAGAAATGTTAGAATTATACGGTTTACCTCCTAATTGGTAAGAGATATATCTGGAATATACAGTTTAAATGCAGTACAGTTTACTGATGATCACAAGTACAAAAAATTTGCTCTCTAATCTGTATCGCTAGTTCTTGAAATAGAGGAATACAAACAGAATTTCCAATTTGTTTATAACATTCTCCCAAATTAGGATGCAGTTTAAACGTATCTGGAAACCCCATAATTCTATAACATTCTCGGATAGTTAATTTACGAACTCGATTTTCTTCGGGAATATAAATAAAAAAACGTCCCGATGTTTCTTGGGATGGAATTGTGGGATGGACTCCATCAATGGAGTAAATTCGATTCGGTTGATGATGTACCCTAGATAAATGTTCTGTGTTGGGTCTAATCCCTTTTTTCCAGATATTCTTATTTCGATATCCCACAAAAATTAAACCAGATGACTGCTGTTTATAATCCTCAATTAACGTATATTCTTCAGGGTTTAAGTATTCAAATTTTCCCTGTTTATCTAAAAAGTTACTCAATTTAGGAACAGGATAAACCCTTGGCAATTTTGAGAAAGAAAATTTTTGATTTTTGCAAGCTACAATAATTACTCGCTCTCGATTTTGAGGAAGTCCAAAGTCTTTAGCATTCAATAATTTATAATCTACAAAATAGCCTAAATCTTCTAAAGAATATAAAATAGTCTTGAGGGTTTTTCCCTGATCATGATGTAACAAATGCTTAACATTTTCCAATACAATAACCCTGGGATGATGGATTTCTATAATTTCGCAAATATGAAAAAATAGGGTTCCTCTAGTATCCTGAAACCCTTGGCGTTTTCCACAAATGCTAAAGGGTTGACAGGGAAACCCGGCGGTTAATACATCAAATTCAGGTAAATTATTATAATCAATTTTAGTAATATCTGCCTCCGGTTGTTCTCCAAAATTATTAAAATAGACAGATTGACAAGCGGGATCTTTTTCGCAAGAATAAACACATTGATAATCTGCCTTTTCAAAAGCCAATCTTAATCCCCCGATTCCAGAAAATAAATCTGCGATTTTAAGAGAATTATCCATATTATAACTATTATAGGCTGTATTTTTTTATGAGTTATAAACTGTTTTATAGCCAGCGAGCGAGGACGCTCGCACTACATTGATTTTATCTTAATGAGGTGTAAATTGTATTAAATTATAAATTTGTTGAATTTGTCACCAGAAGGTTTATAATAATAAACTGATAGTCTATTGAACGTTTAACTTAAACATCAAACCCATGTTAACAGCCGGAATTGTTGGACTTCCCAACGTTGGTAAATCGACATTATTTAACGCTTTAGTTGCCAATGCTAAGGCGACTGCTGCTAACTTTCCCTTTTGTACTATTGAACCGAATGTCGGCGTCGTAGCAGTTCCAGATGACCGGTTGAATGTGTTAGCAAAAATCGTCAATTCTCAAGCAGTTGTTCCGACTCGAATGGAATTTGTCGATATTGCCGGGTTAGTCAAAGGTGCGAGTCAAGGAGAGGGTTTAGGGAATCAATTTTTATCCCATATTCGAGAAGTGGATGCCATTGTTCACGTTGTTCGCTGCTTTGAAAATGATGATATTATTCATGTTGTGGGTTCTATTGATCCTTTGCGAGATATTGATATTATTAATTTAGAATTAGCTTTATCGGATTTATCTCAAGTTGAACGACGGATTGACCGCGCCCGTAAACAAGCTAGAACCAATAAAGAAATTCAAATTGAAGTAAATGGTTTAGAAAAAATTGCGGTTTTATTAAATGAAGGAAAACCCGCCCGTCAAGCTATATTAACCGAAGAAGAACTAGAAGCGGTAAAAGGGTTGGGTTTAGTAACGCAAAAACCTGTAATTTATGCAACAAATGTGTCTGAAGATGATTTAGCAACCGGAAATGAACAGGTTGAAAAAGTTAGAGAAGTTGCTAAATTAGATAATGCTCAAGTAGTCGTTATTTCGGCACAGGTAGAAGCGGAATTAGTGGATTTATCCGAAGCAGAACGAACTGACTTTTTAGCTTCTTTGGGCGTAGAAGAAGGGGGTTTAAAATCCTTAATTAAAGCGACTTATGAATTATTAGGATTACGCACCTATTTAACGACTGGCCCGAAAGAAACTCGCGCCTGGACAATTAAAGCCGGAATGTCTGCGCCCCAAGCCGCTGGAGTGATTCACTCTGATTTTGAACGGGGATTTATTCGGGCGGAAACGGTGGCGTATAAGGATTTAGTGGCGACTGGTTCGATGAATGCTGCGAAGGAAAAAGGATTAGTTCGCAGTGAAGGAAAAGAGTATATTGTCCAAGAAGGAGATGTGCTGTTATTCCGATTTAATGTTTAATTTCTGAAGGTTAACCCCGTACTGATAGCAGGTGCGGGGTGAATTTTTCTTAAATTTTGTTAAGGAAAAATAAAGATTTGATGCTTTTATCTTCAAACTGTGATCGATTAGGGGTAGAATCGAGCGTTATCAGAGTATTGGAGTTCCCAAAATGAACGATTTAGTTAGTTTGTTAATTGCTTGGTTAGTAACGGCCGTTAGCTTATATTTGATTGCTCAACTGAATCAACTTACTGGGGTTGAAATTTATGATTTCAGGAAAGCCTTAATTTCGGCGGCGGTTTTTGGAATTGTTAATGCTTTAGTCCGTCCAATTTTAAAATTAATTTTGCTTCCTGCAACTTTACTTTTTGCGGGTTCTTTTATTGCATTTGTTCTCAACGTTGCTATGTTTGCTTTAGCAGCTAAACTGGTGGAAGGATTTCGTTTACGTTGGGGAATTTGGAGCGCTATAATTGGAGCTTTAGCCCTGAGTTTTATTAATTCAGTTCTGTTTGAGTTTTTAAAACAAGTCGGTATCAGATAGTTCTGATTTAAGCTAACCAGAGAACAGCGAATATATTTACGAGGAATGCACCTTAATTAGTCTCTATCTAACTAATTGGATTGAATTTTAATTAATGCTATAAATTTGATCCTAAAAAAATTAACTAGGACTGAAATTTATTCAGTAACCAAGCTGTAACTTGAGATTGATCAGGTTGATGGCTTATTTCTAATGCTTCTTCTAAGACAGAAATGGCTAAATTGGGTAAAACTTGCGAGGTTAAAATTCGCCGACTTCCTCCGTTTTTTAAGATTTCAAAAGCAATAATTTCAGATTTCTGCACATCAACAACCCAATATTCTTGAACCTCCATTTCTTCGTATAATAATCGTTTTTCACCTTTATCATCTGCTAAGGTTGTATCGGATATTTCAATAACTAAACTAGGAGAAGAAAATTGATTCAAATTAACGACGGAACTCCCAGAAGGTGCCGCCTGAATTTCAGCCCCTAAATAATAGGAAATATCCGGTTGTGCTTCTCGCAGTTCGGGTTTTCGATAGCTACAATTAATAAATCCTTTATAAGCAATGCTTTTTAAAGTACAAAAAAGATTAATTCCTAAGTAGATAATTCCGTTATCACTAGCATGATCTGGGCCCACTGGCATTATTTCTATCCTCATCTGTCCATTATAGTAGTAACACTTGGATTTTTGAGCAGAGGTTTCACCTGCTACTTCCAGAAATTGGTTCCAAGTTGCTGCTACCCAGGCATTGGTTAATTGTTGTTTAATAATTTCAACCGTTAGTTGAGTCATAATTAATGGTTTTAACTCAATTTGAATCAATTATAGCTTACAAATTCCTAAAACTCTAGTTTTTTGATGAAATCAACTCTCTTTAAGGTACAATAGGCAAAGATATCCTTAAATTAAGCATTAAACCGAAAGTGTTAATCATGACATCTACAGTAGAACTGATCAAGATTAAATTTAATCAAGCCTTAGTCGCCGCCTTTGGCGAAGATTTTGCCACAATTGATCCGATGGTGGTGGCGTCAACTAATCCGAAATTTGGTGATTATCAATGTAATTTGGCGATGTCTTTAACTAAACCATTAAAAAGTAATCCTAGGGCGATCGCAACTCAAATTATAGATAATTTAATTATTGATGAAATTTGCGAAACTCCTGAAATTGCTGGCCCTGGTTTTATTAATTTACGCTTAAAAACCGACTATTTACAAGTACAGTTACAAAAAATGTTAGGGAATGAACGTTTAAACATTCCTAAAGTTAACCCTAACCAAAAAATGATTGTAGATTTTTCTAGTCCGAATATTGCTAAAGAAATGCACGTCGGACATCTGCGTTCTACAATTATTGGAGATAGTATTGCTAGGATTTTAGAATTTCAAGGACATGACGTTTTACGTCTTAACCATGTTGGGGACTGGGGAACTCAATTTGGAATGTTAATTACCTATTTAAGAGAAGTTTATCCCGATGCTTTAACCACAGCAAATGCTTTGGTTTTAGGGGATTTAGTTGAATTTTATCGTCAAGCTAAAGTTAGATTTGATCAGGATGAAACCTTCAAAGAAACCTCTCGTCAAGAGGTTGTACGCCTACAAGCGGGGGCAGAAGATAGCCGTCGGGCGTGGCAATTATTATGTGAACAATCTCGGCGAGAATTTCAGTTAATTTATGATGATTTAGGGATTAAATTAACTGAAAGAGGAGAATCTTTTTATAATCAATTTTTACCCCAAATTGTTGAAGAATTAGAAAAAACAGGATTATTAGTCGAAAATCAAGGGGCAAAATGTGTCTTTTTAGAAGGTTTTACTAATAAAGAAGGAGAACCTTTACCCTTAATTGTGCAGAAAACCGATGGCGGTTATAATTATGCTACAACGGATTTAGCAGCGTTAAGACATCGGATTGAAACCGAGAAAGCGACTCGAATTATTTATGTTACTGATGCTGGACAAACCAACCATTTTATGCAGTTTTGGCAAGTGGCAAAACGGGCGGGTTGGATACCGGAAAATGTCGAATTAGTTCATGTTGCTTTTGGAATTGTTAAAGGAGAAGATGGCAAAAAGTTAAAAACTCGTTCAGGGGAAACCGTGCGTTTAAGGGAGTTATTAGATGAGGCGGTCAATTATGCTAAAAAGGATTTAGAAACCCGCATCAAAGCAGAAGGACGCACGGAAACCCAAGAGTTTATTGATCATGTGGCGGAAGTCGTGGGTTTGAGTGCGGTTAAATACGCAGATTTAAGCCAAAATCGCACCAGTGATTATATTTTTAGTTTTGATAAAATGTTATCATTACAAGGAAATACGGCTCCCTATATGCTCTATGCCTATGTCAGAATTCAAGGCATTAGTCGTAAGGGTAATATTGATTGGCAACA
>DMPJ01000495.1:13274-17438 GCA_003456035.1 Planktothrix sp. UBA8402 | reverse complement strand
ATTCGCTGTTTTATTGTCGGCGATCGCCCCAGTATGTATAGCACCGAATTAGCTCAATTAATTGCCCAATTTCCTGACTATTTAAAACAGCGATTAACCCTAGTTTCTGAAACCCCAGAAACAGCCCAATATTTCCTAGCTGCGGATATTTTTGTCTGTACTTCTCGGATTGAAAGTTATCCCAGAGTGATTATGGAAGCCATGGGATATAACCTGCCAATTATCACCACTCCGGTATTTGGAATTCCTGAACAGGTTCGACCGGAAATTAACGGTTTATTCTACACTCCCGAACAGCCAGAAGAATTAGCTAAATGTATAACATTGCTATTAGAAAATCCAGATTTAAGACAGGAATTTGCTGAGAATGCCAAGTATGTTTTGGAGTCTCTTAATACCTTTGAAGAAATGACCCAAAGCTATTTAGAAATATTCCAAGAAGCCTATTTTATTAATCCCTATCCGGTTTCTGAAATCTCCTCCCATCCTCAAATTATTGAACCTTTAGATGTCAATATTAACCCTCCTGTTATTTCTGAAGCAGAAATCAATATTCCCGAACCTCAAATTGCTGAACCTCAAGCGAAAAATTATTGGGAAACTAATCCCACCGCCGCCGCCAGTCAATGGGTATCTAATCCGATTATTGCTGACACAATCCATCAACGAATGTCTGGAGGTCAAACTAAGAAATATTGGTTACGGTGGTTAATTGAAGATTATTTTGTAGGTCAAAACTTTAATAACTTGATTTCCTTGGGATGTGGTATTGGCAACCATGAAATTTTAATGGCACAATTAGGATTTGCCCAAAAAATTGATGCTTTTGATTTTTCTGCTTCCTCCTTAGAAATTGCTCGAAAAGATGCAACAGAAGCAGGAGTTCAGGTTAACTTTTATCAAGAAGATTTTAATACATTCAACCTGAATCCAGATGTTAAATATGATCTGGCATTTTGTTCGGGTTCTCTGCACCATGTTCGGGAACTAGAACGATTTTTAGAAATTGTTCATAAGGCATTAAATCCCCAAGGATATTTTATTATCAATGAATATGTCGGGGCGAATTATTGTATCTACAATAAACGCCAAGTAGAAATTATTAATCGCCTCTACCAATGTTCCCATAAATTAATTCGTTCTGGGATTATGGAAAATAAATTTATTAATCCCAGTATCCATCAAGTATTTGCAACTGATCCCTCAGAAGCAGTTCGTTCTGAACTAATTTTACCCTTCATTGAATATTATTTTGATATCGAACTATTTAATCCTTTTGGGGGCGCAATTCTTCATCCACTCTATCCTTTATTAGATCACAATCAGTTTCTACCCGGTGATCCTAAAGGAGAAACCCTGATCAAACTTTTGTTAGAATTTGAACAAATACTAATGGAAATTCCCGGAGGTTTAGAATCAGATTTCTGTTTGTGTGTCAAANNTCCAAAACGTTTCTAGTAGGGTGCGGCCATCAACCGCGCACGCACCTTAAAATAGATATTTCAGATTAGATTTTTCTAATAATCGAGATCAGTTCATTGGCATTATCAAAAATCTTTTCTAAGGTAAAAGGAAACCCTAGTTGTTGTTTTAATGTTATTAAAAAATCCACGAAATCCGGGGCTGTCCAAACATGAAAATGGATACTAAAATCTCGCCGCATCAATTCTTTAACCATCCATTCCGCTTTACTTTCATCCTTTTCTTTTTCCACTAATTCAACCCATTCTTGATAATGGTTTTGTCTTGACCATTCTGGCCCCTGTTGATAATCTTGTAATAAATGTTCAATAGAAGTCACCGGACGATCTCGATCAAAACAGATTCGTTTTTCGGGAACTGCTAAATATAAAATCCCGTCTTTTTTAATCACCCGCAATAAATTTTCAATGGTTTGAATCGGATTTTGACAATGCTCAATAAAATGATTTGCAATCAAAAAATCTTGACTTTCATCATCAACAGTTCCTAAGACTTCGCCATTATCAATAATATCAACAGGAACTAAATTAACATCGGCTAATTCAGGATAATGTTTTCTTAAATCGGGAACACTCATGCGATCAACGTATTTAACATGAGTGGATACAGGAACCTCCAGAGGGTGATTTAAAGCTCCAACTTCAATTCCATTTCCCTGTAGATATCTGTCGGCAAAAAAACGGCGAAAAATATAAATTGGAGAAAGTGTTTCAGCATCAGCCGTGAGTGTCATAATTCTAATGTCCTCAGCAGTTCATTCTTAATTTATGTTCAATTTTCAGTCAATTCATAACCGAAAAAGTCAACCATTTAGAGTATAATCATAAATCGAGTTGAAAATTCACTCAATTTTGTTAAGTTCCTGCGGTGCGGAGTTATCTTGATTGCGGCAGGCGGAAAATTGAGCACCTAGGGCATCATAATCATTGATGATTCAACAATGAATTTTTCTTATTCCCTATTTTGGGCAATCGGGAATCGGGAATCGGCAATCGTTAATGAACTGTTCCTAATTCGTAATTCGTAATTCGTAATTCGTAATTCGTAATTCGTAATTCGTAATCTGGAGGAATATCACCGTTGATTCAACAAGCAAGGACAATTGATTCAAAACCGATCACCGCGCCCCAGTTTATCATTCTAGGGGTACAAAAGGGGGGAACTAATTCCCTCTATCATTACTTATGTCAACATCCTCAAATTGTAGCAGCAACTAAAAAAGAAATCCATTTTTTTAGTTTAAATTATGCTCAAGGTTTAGATTGGTATAAATCCCAATTTTCTCCAGAAGCTGATGGAAAATATCTGCTCACGGGTGAAGGTTCTCCTTATTATTTATTCCATCCTTTAGTTCCCCAAAGACTTTATGAGTCTTTTCCTGAAACTCGGTTAATTGTATTATTGAGAAATCCTGTAGATCGGGCGATTTCCCATTATTATTGGCAAGTGAAACTAGGCTATGAATCTTTATCTTTGGAAGATGCGATCCACACCGAACCTCAACGACTAGCAGGAGAATTGGAAAAAATAAGTGAAAATCCAACTTATTATAGTTTTCATCATCAACATTATTCCTACCTTTCTAGGGGAATGTATGCAGAACAACTGCAAAGATGGATGAAATTATTTCCCCTGAAACAATTTTTAATTATTCGCAGTGAAGATTTGTATTTAGATTCCGAAAAAGTGGTAAATCAAGTTTTTGATTTTTTAGGACTACCAAATTATCAATTATCGAGTTATGATCAATACAATGCTAATGATTATCCCAATGTTAACCCAATTATTCGTCAGCAATTAGAAACCTATTTTCAGCCTTTCAACCAAGAATTAACCCAATTATTAGGTCAAGATTGGAGTTGGGTAATCCCTGAAAATTCCTCTAAATCAACTCCTGAATTACCAGATTTATCTCACAATACCAGTTCTCAATCTATCTTAAACTCGGTTAAATTTATGAAAAAAGTTGATTATGAATCCGCTTGGGATGATTATGCTAAAAATTGGCAAAGTACAAGCTCAGAACAAGTTTACAGAGGAGATGAATGGATTGGATCTGCTGCGGGTGCGGCAAGTTCCTTAGCTGAATATGAATCTTTAATTGAACAACAATTTATTGCTCCTTATATTCAGAAACATCATCAGGTTTTAGAAATAGGTGTAGGAGGAGGCAAAACGGCCGCTTTACTGTTAAACTATTGCGATCGCTTAGTATGTGCAGATATTTCCAAAGAACTACTGAATGCCACCCATAAACGCCTGGGAGATGAACGAGTCAGATACGTTAAATTAGATGGTTTAACATTAGATGGAATTGCGCCTCAATCCCTAGATGTTTGTTTTTGTTATGATACATTAGTACATATTGAACCGCGAGATATTTTTAACTATTTAACTCGGATTCCAGCTTTATTAAAAGGCGATCGTTTGTGTATTTTTCACCATACTAATCTACTCAGTGAATTAGGTTGGCAAAAATTCTTACAAGATTGGGATAAAAACTTATTAGGAAACCGACATGGAACTGCTTTTTCCTTAATGACTGATACCATCATGGAGCGATTTTTGACCCATCTTAACTATGAAATTCTCCGCAAAGATAATGAATCTGTACCGAGAGATTGCGTTTGGATTTGTCAAGCACCTGAAATCATCTAAATCAGTTATCAGTTACCAGTTATC
>DMPJ01000495.1:0-13219 GCA_003456035.1 Planktothrix sp. UBA8402 | reverse complement strand
CTATTCCCTATTCCCTATTCCTATGAAAGCATTGTTTTTGCATCCTAACTTCCCTGCACAATACCGCCATATTATTACAACTTTAGGTGCAGATCCCAATAATCGAATTGTATTTGGGACAAAAAACGAACGTCCCGAATGGAGTATTCCCGGAGTCGAAAAAGCTGTATTTAATCCTAGTCGAGAAGGTAGTGCAGAAACCCATCAATATGTCCGGGTTTTAGAAAGTGCAGTATTACAAGGACAAGCCGTATTTAGAATGGCAGAACAACTCAAAGCCAAAGGATTTGTCCCCGATGTAATTTGTGGTCATTCCGGTTGGGGGCCAACTTTATTTGTCAAAGAAGCCTTTCCGAATACTCCATTATTATGTTATTTCGAGTGGTTTTATCATGCAGAAGGTTCAGATGCTGACTTCGATCCGGCTGATCCCTTAAGCATTGATGATAAAGCTCGAATTCGGGTTAAAAATACCCCAATTTTAATTGATTTATATTCCTGTGACAGGGGACTTTCACCAACTCATTGGCAACAATCTCAATTTCCCCCGGAACTGCGTCAAAAAATTTCTGTCATCCATGACGGAGTTGATACCAGCTATTTTAAACCCAATCCCGGAGCTAAATTAGTTTTACCAGATTTGGATTTATCCGGTGTAGAAGAACTGGTGACTTATGTAGGACGGGGAATGGAACCCTATCGAGGATTTCCTGAATTTATTGAAGCCGTGGCTTATATTCAAGAACGTAGACCTAAGTGCCATGTTGTAGTTGTGGGTTCAGAACGAGTTTGTTATGGTAAACCCTTACCCAACGGCATGAGTTATAAAGACTATATGCTGAAAAAAATCCCCTTGGATCTTTCCCGAATTCATTTTGTTGGGCCCCTTCCCTACGGCCAATATCTGCAAGTAATTCAAGCTTCAGATGTGCATATTTATTTAACGCGGCCTTTTGTTCTATCCTGGTCAATGATTGAATCTATGTCAACAGGTTGTTTAGTCCTGGGTTCAGATACGGCTCCGGTGCGGGAAGTGATTCAAGATGGAGTAAACGGCTTACTGGTGGATTTTTTCTCTCCCAAGCAAATTGCTGATCGAGTTGATGAAGTCTTGGATCATCCTGATCGGATGGCTCAGTTGCGAGTTAAAGCTCGTGAAACGGCCTTAGAACGTTATGATCTGAGCAAGCTCTTATCGAAGCAACTGCAACTGATTACGCAAGTGGCCAATCGTTCTTTCCCAGCCACCGTTGGCCAAGTTAAACCCGAAATGGTTCTAGGATAGAGAGGGAACTTAATGTCAATTCTGTTCGTCGTCGGCGGTGATCTTCTGATTAAAAGATCAGCAAGGGTTAATAGGAACTTTTTTGTCTAATAACCCGTCTCTGAGAGTTAATAAACTTACCATGAAGTACATTTTATGACTGAACAGTGATGGCTTCAAGACAAATTGAGGATGAGAATTTTTAGTATATTATTTATAATAAATTCTCTTCTGTCCAAACAGCCATATCTATTAGGTAGACAAGAGTGATGACAAAGGACTAGACTTGCTGGAGACAAAAAGGTTAAACTACTGCCGAACAAGATATGGTGTTTGAAGCAGTGTCTGTCATCCCAACAGATCTAATGACATTATTGCAGAGGAGTGAAATCAAATGACAACAAATTTAGGCGCGGGGCCACAGTTTTACGATCAGGATGTGGGCTTCGCCCCCAGACCCGATACCATTCTGGGTGAAGCAGGAAATGACACCATTTTTTCTTCTACCCTAGGTGGGAGCTTGATCGACGGTGGTACCGATAATGACATTCTGCAAGCCAGAGGCCCAGGCGACACAATTATTGGTAACACGGGCAATGATTCCATCCGATCTCAACAGCTTCGCACCCTTCTGATTGGTAATCAAGGCCGGGACACCTTATCGGCTGATCTAACCGCTAACCTCTATGGGGGGGTAGATAATGACTTTTTAGTAGGCCAATCTGCCAATAACTACCTGTTTGGAAATAAAGACGCAGATACTCTGCTAGGTGGTATTCAAGGTGGAGATTTCCTCTATGGGGGTTCAGGAGCCGACCTCCTAGGGTTTGTAGGTACCGATGGTCAAAGTAACCTCGCAGGAGTTGCTGTTACCGGGGCTGTAGGTGGCCTGAACCAAGGAAACAACTACGTTTCTGGGGATCTAGGCAGAGACAGTATTGTTGGGGTTAACACCGGGGATACCCTCCTCGGTGGTGATGATAATGACTCCATCATTGGTGTAGGCAGTCTCAACTTATTGGATGGTGGAAGTGGGAACGATACTGTCAGGATTCAAAACCCATTCTCCACAGTCCAATTCTCAAACCTGCAAGCCGTTGTTGGTGTTAGCCAAACCACTCTACTGGGTGGGGCTGGTGACGATTCTGTCTACGGTGGTGTGGGTCGCTTTGGAGAAGGCCAGAACTACCTCGAAGGTGGAGATGGCAACGATACCATCCGAAGTTTTGCGCTTCAAGACGCCCTGTATGGTGGCGAAGGCAATGACTTGATCGTCACAGCCAATCCCAATGTTTTGACCATTCAAGGTAGCACCACTCAACCAGGCTTTACAGGTGAAAGCACCCTGTATGGTGGCGGTGGCAATGATACCGTAGTAGCCGGCTTTAGTACAGATTTCCTCTATGGCGATGCCGGGAATGACAGTCTCAGTGGAAAATTCTCCCTCTTAGACGGTGGGGATGGCAATGATACCCTCTATGGAGGAGACTGGACATTAGAGATCCCTGGAGCAATTAAAGTCCCTGCGGTTACCTTAACTGGTGGTGCTGGTGATGACTATCTCTACGGTGCATTAGGGTCAGTTGCTAATACTTATAATGGTGGTATCGGTGATGACACCATTATCTTTACCACAACCAATGATAGCCTCCTGGGTGAAGGTTCCGCAGATGGTAATGACAAGATTTCCTTCGTTAGTGGTGTAGCTGCTGGAGCTACCGGAGTCAGTTTTGTCTTGTTTGATACCCTAGGCAACAACACCATTTCGGGTAGTGATGGCAATGACAGCGTGATTACGGGTAGTGGGGCTGACTTCTTGCAAGGGGGCAGCGTTGCCGCTGCTGCGACATTCAATGTTGGTTTCGGAGATGACACCCTAATTGCTGGTGATGGTGATGACTACCTATTTGGCGGTTCAGGCAGTGATGTCCTGTTCGGCGAAGTGGGTGGCGATACCCTACAAGGGGGTACTGGAGGAGATACATTAGTCGGCGGTGAAGGTTCTGATGTCTTCCTGTATCAGTTTAAATCAGATCTTAACGGTGCTAATGCCAGCACTNNGCACTGCCGACATCATTACTGACTTCAACCCGGGTGAAGATAAACTGTTCTTCTCTCGTGCGCCTGGAGGCTTTGCCTTTACTGAAATTGGTGGGCCTAATGACCTAATTCCGTCTCAGTTTATCGTTCTCGAAGAAGGTAGTTACAATGGTGCTGTTGTGAATACTCAAGCCACAACAGGAATCGGCCCTGTATTAGTGTACGAGAACACCAGTGGAGTNNGATGGTGGTGGCTCTAACGCCGCCGATATCGTTGCCAACTTCCGACAACCCGATAATACAATTCCGACTCTAACCCGAACTGATGTTGTGATCATTCTTTAGATTGGGTTAACACCAGAAGGAGAAATATTTCTCCTTTTTCGGGATTTCAATAGGTTCAAATATAAAAAAGACCGGGAAATAATTTCTCGGTCTTTTTGTCTATAGCACTNNTTCCCTGTTCCCTGTTCCCTGCTCCCCGTTCCCTGCTCACTTCTCACTGCTCACTGTTCCCTGTTCCCTGCTCCCTGTTCCCTATCATACTTAACTTGTCGGCCAATTAGATTAATAAAACCAGAACCAAAATGCTGAATTTCCAAGAAATTAGCCTGGGAAGCCGTAGGTTTATAAATTTTAAATGTTTTCATAATTCCTAAAGTTGCGGCACTTTCTAACGGCCCAATAAAGCTACAATCTCGATCTAAAAAATAAGGTTGCTTTGCCCAAGATTCCATCTGTTCAGCATTCAAAAAGAAACAACCGGAATGGGGATTCAAAGGGCGTTTAAAAGAAATCGCTTGTTCCATAACTTTCCCAATAAATTGGGGCTGATCTTGAATATTCTGAAAATTAGCCGTAATCTGGGGTAAAAGATCTCCATCAATATAGGCTTTAACCACTTGACTATGGGGAGAAACTTCATAACGGTTTGGTTGTAACAGACAACTATTTCCCGTATGACGATTAAACCAATTTAACTTAGTAAATAACCAGGGATCACGCAAAATTAAATCATCTTCTAAATAACAATAATAATCATACTGACCTAAATTTTGACGCAAAACTTGATGACATTGAAATCCCAATAACATCGGTTCTACTTGCGTAGAGTAGTGTTTACAAAACCATGAAGGTAAAGGAGTTTGTGCAAGTAAATGATATTCTTGAGTAGTACAAATAACAATATCAACTTGATAATTATGTTCCTGATTAACTGCAATCGTTTGAGATTGAGCAATATCAATCATGCACTGGGATTGGCTATAAAGTTCCCGCAAAGCAGTTAAAGCAAATACTAATCCAGTAATTCGAGGGCGTGGATCTTTACTTAAAGAGGCGTGTTTCCCATCTCCATTAGGGTTGAAAAAGTGAGGAATCGTAAATAAAATACGCATAATTTATAACTGAACCTTTTAACATTAATTGTTCAATATTCTGTAGCACAAATTAGAAGAACTTAAACAAAGCCCAAATCTAATCCGTGCCATCCGCGTAATTCTTTGAATCCGCGATCATAATTCTGGGACTCGTTGACGCAATTCTTGATTTAAACTGGGTAAATCATCTCGCATTTTTAAATACCATTCTCGTCGTTGTTGATAATGTTGACAAAGTAAACGGTGATCTCGTACCCAAAGATAGGCATTCGTGGCAATTTTTCGCCGCAACGCAGTATTAATAATTAATTCATTCAAATACATTTCAAACTGTTGAATACTTCGATAAATTAAACCTGTTTCTCCATGAATCACAGATTG
This sequence comes from Planktothrix sp. UBA8402, assembly GCA_003456035.1. Classification (GTDB taxonomy): domain Bacteria; phylum Cyanobacteriota; class Cyanobacteriia; order Cyanobacteriales; family Microcoleaceae; genus Planktothrix. The sequence goes on along the minus strand of DMPJ01000495.1, from coordinate 8,155 downwards.
TTCATATACCGTTGGACTTGCTAAAACAGCAACACCATGACCCGCACATTCTAAAAACTTTAAATCCGATTTCATCAGATTAACAGGTGTGGCTGTTAAAGGTAACAAACCAATATCACAGGTTTGGATAATCTGATTATATCTATCATAACTGCAAAAGGGCTCAAATTCTTTATCAGATATTGCTAAATAATCAAAAAAACGTCGATCATGAATCACCTTAACCCGCACCTGAGTTTGATGGCGAATTAAAACCCGATTTAATGCTTCTATAATCGGTTTCCAATCCTGTTCTCGATTTAATGCTCCAAAAAATAAAGTAACTTTGGGATCGGAATAAATTCGAGGTGCTGGTAAAGTCAATAAATGGTTTTTAAAGATAGCAACATGGGGATTAAATTGTTGTAAAAATACCCCTAAAGGTGCCGTTGAAGTTTGTACTCCATGACATCCGCGATAGCTGAGATAACGATTTTCAGCATACTCCCGTCTGCGTAAAGGATTATCGTCAATTTCAGCAATAATTAGATAATCCTGTTTTAACAAATTTTTTAATATTTCCAAGTGATGATCATAGGATAAAATTGTCCGTTGCCAAATAAAAACTTTTTCTTCTTCAGGTAAAATTGAACCTGTAGGAATAGATTTAGAAGCTGAAATAGTGCGCGTTCCTGGTATTGTCGCACTCAATTGATCAGGTTCCAATACCCGCAGGCGATCGCACCCTGTAGGAGCCATAATTGCCGTTTGAATCAACAAACGACGGGGTGGTTGTAATGATTTTATCGCCCGAACAATATAAAATTCGGCGGCGGTTTGAGTAACAAAACGACTCGAATCTAATCCCAAAGCATCCTGAAGCGGGTTGACTAATTCCAGAAATTTTTGAAATTCCTGATCTTTTTTTCCCCTCGTTTGAATTTCATAAATATATAATCCAGCTTCCCAGAATATTTTTTGAATAGTTTCTAAAGTTAATCCTCTATAATCAGTATTATCTTGAACTGAAATCTCTGCTTTTCCCTGTAACAAATTAATAATATTCCGCCAATACTGACTATTGGGAATATAAGCTAAAACTTGACCTTGATCTTTTAACCAGCGAGTGTGATATTGTAAAACCTTTAACGGGTTTCTGATTTGGGGTAAAATCCCATCATAAATCAAACAATCTACGGTTTTTTCTTCTAATTCTAATGGAATTGTTTCTAACTGATCAATCGAACTTAGAATAATCTGATCCAACCCTTTAGTTATTTCTGAACTTAACTCAGAATTAATTAAAATCCCCCAATAAAAACTTTGAGGATTAATTCGTTTATAATAATAGCCTGTACTTCCGTTTAGACAACCCACGTCTATCAAGAGTTGAGCATTAGGGGGTAAAAAATCCAATAACTCTGAGGGTTTCCGATGGAAATTATGATCATTGACCTGATCTGTAGTATCTCTATTCATGATCTTAAGTGAAATTAGAGCTATTTTATAAATAACAGGTTTTAGGTCAAATTGGCAAGTTAATTTTAGAATTAAAAACTTTTGAGACAATTTCCAACATCATTTTTATGGCCAGAATCACCGTTATTATTCCAACTTATAACCAAGAATCCTACATTTTAGAAGCAATTGATAGTGTTTTAAACCAAACCTATCAAGATTTTGAAATTGTGATCACTAATGATGGTTCTTCTGATCAAACATGGCAAATAATTCAAGAAAAAAAAGATCCTCGAATTAGATTATTTTCTTTCGATCAGAATCAAGGAGTTAGTATAGCAGCTAATCATTGTATTCGTCAGGCGACGGGAGAACTAATTGCTATTTTAGACTCTGATAATATTTTTTTACCAGACAAACTTGAAAAGCAAGTTAATTTTTTAGATAAAAATCCCGAATTTGATGCGGTTTTTACCCAAGCAAAAATTATTGATAAAAATGGTAATTTTCATCGGGGGAAAGAATCCTCTTTTCAACAGTTATTTGCACAAGATAATAAAAATCGTTTTCAATGGTTAAATTCTTTTTTTTATACTGATAATTCCCTGTGTAATACTAGCGTTTTAATTAAGAAAAAATGCTATGATCAAGTAGGACTATATGATCCTAGATTACGTCAAATTCATGATTTAGATTTCTGGATACGTTTATGTCTGAAATCTGAAATTTATGTTTTACCTGAACCTTTGGTTTTATTTAGATTTCATGATCGCAATATTAGTGGTGTAACGACGGAAAATATTGTTCGACATACCTGGGAAATGTCTCAAGTCCTTGAGCATTATCTGTCTCCAGAGATTAGCAAAAATTTTTACAATATTTTTCCTCAGCAGCAACTGATTAAAACTTCCATTACCCCTGATGATCTGCAATTTTTAATTGCAAAACTGGCTTTAAATATTCATCGTCCTAGTCATCAATATTTTGGAATTTCTACCTTATATCAGTTGCTGAATAATTCTGAATCTGCTGAATATATTGAAAAAAAATATTCCTTTAAATATACGGATCTGATTCATCTTACTGGAAATTATGATATTTTTCAAATTATTAGTAATAAAAAATTGAAGCAAGATCTGGATCAAACAAAAAAACAACTAGAAGCATTACAACAAAAATTAGACCTATCTATTGAAACTGAATCTCAACCGCTAGTAAGTATATTAATTCCGACTTATAATGGAGAAGATTTTGTATCAAAAGCGATTCAAAGTGGTTTAGATCAAACTTATTCTAACTTAGAAATTATTATTTCTGATGATGGGTCAACAGATGGAACTGTAAAAATTGCCGAATCTTTTCAAAAACAATCTTCTATTCCCTATCGGATTATAACTCATTCCAACTATGGATTAGTCAAAAATCTTAATTTTTCTATTCAGCAAGCTCAAGGTAAGTATATCAAATTTATTTTTCAGGATGATTGGTTAGAACCTAATTGTATTAAAGATATGGTAAATTTAGCCGAAAAAGATCCAGAAATAGGGTTGGTTTTTTCTCCACGTCAAGTGTTGATTGATCCTAATTCAGAATCGGATTTATTTTGTCAATCTGCTTATAATGGGGCGATTAATTTACATCAAAAATGGTCTGATTTAAAATCAATTCAATTAGGTCAAGATTTTTTGTTAGATCCTAATTGTTTAATTGGAGGATTAAATAAAATCGGTGAACCGACAACTGTATTAATTTCTAAACGAGTTTTTGAAGCATTAGGAGGATTTGATTCTAGTTTTCAGCAACTTTTGGATGTTGATATGTGGTTCAGAATTATGGGGAGTTATAAAATTGCTTTTGTGGATAAAACCTTATCTTCCCTTCTAATTCATAAAAAACAACAAACTCAAGTTAATATTGTTAAACAAGAAAATCATAAAGATTATGAAAGATTTTATTTAAAACTAATGCAAGATTCTAATTATGCTTTTTTGAATCAATCTTTCAAACAGATGATTTTACAAAAAGCCCTATTAAATTGGCAATTCTATCTCAAATTAATCACTAATTTACTGAATCAATATCAAAAAAATCCTGATCATAGAGTTAGGTCAAGTCTGCAATTAGTTCGCCAAACCTTAGTTCAATATTGGTTAACTTTAAATTCTAGGGATTTAGAAACTCAATATTCCCAGGAGATTCAGCCAATTTATAAACTTTTATTAACCAGTAATATTGTTGATCAAGAAGTGAGTGAAATTGAGCAATCATGGATTGAATTAATTAGAAGACGACTTTTTAAAGGTTTACACTCGGGTGATTTAATTTCTGATTTGATGGGAATTATGTTATATAAAAGAGCCTATCAACTTGATTTTATATACGAAAATGCGATGATTCCCAGATATTTTTTCCCTGAATTTATTACTTGGCTTTTTGCAAAAGTTGATTTTTTTAATATTCAAGAAGATAAATTAAAATATATTAGGTTTCAAGAAAATTTATTAGTTTATATTACTCAAAACTTAAATAATGATTCATCTGCTTGTGACCTGTGGATATATGTAGCCCAATGTTATCTTAAATATTCTCAGCTAAATTCCCAGGATTTCACCGAAATTAATCTCCATAAGATTTATGATTATAGAAACAAAATTATTAATCTTTTGGTGGAAAACTCAAAAGACAATGTAGGGAACAGGGAATAGGGAATAGGGAANNATAGGGAACAGGGCACAGGGCACAGGGAACTAGAAACCTCTGATCAGCGTCATTTTAGTCAAGCCGACAGCGATCAAATTGGCATCGACTAACCAAACCGATGGTTAGTTTTGCCCACCCAAGCAGTGCTTTCAGCCTAATTGTCAGGGTCTAGGGTAGTCAAAGATGATCAATTCCTGGTAAGCGGTAGAAGGTCTGCTATTATTTGGACAAGTAGATTTGATACGGTAGTCACTTTGAGACTACACAAGGGTAAATTTGAACGGGGCTNNAGTCGGTTGGAGAGTTAAATGACAGGAGTGTTCAAAGTCGGAGAAACGATTATTACAGCAGAGGATCTACCATCGCTGCTCAAACGTTATCAGTTAATGCCATTATTTCTGCGGGAAGTAATTTTGGAGCAAGAGATCGCTAAGATAACTTGTACAGAAGCGGAACAAGCAGCGGCTGTTGAACGATTTGAAAGTCAACACCAACTCACTTCCCCAGAAGCGAAGGCTGCTTGGTTAGCCGCGTATGATATGACCCAGGAACAACTTGTGGAAATGGCAGAACGCCCAGTGAAGGTTGAAAAATTTAAACAAGAAACTTGGAGTGGTCGAGTCGAAAATTATTTTCTGAGTCGCAAAAGTGGTTTAGATCAAGTTGTATATTCTTTAATTCGGACTAAGAATCCTGGCTTGGCCCAAGAACTCTATTTTAGAATTGTGGAGGGGGAAAATTCTTTTGCTGAAGTTGCGCTCGCTCATTCAGAAGGGCCGGAATCTCGCTCTGGGGGAGTTTTGGGGCCAGTTCCAGTATCCCAACCTCACCCGGCAATTAGTAAGCTTTTATCGGTGAGTCAACCCGGTCAACTGTGGTCGCCGCGCCCCTTGGCTGAATGGTTTGTAATTATTCGGCTAGAAAAATTTCTTCCCGCCCAATTAGACGAACCCATGCGTCGCCGGATGATTGAAGAAATGTTTGAAAATTGGCTACGAGAGCAAATAGCTCAAGTCGGCTCGCTACAACCTTTTCGCACTTCAGTGTCTTCAGTGTCATGACAACATCTGCTGTTTCTCAATCCCAAATTCAGACCTTCCTGGCTGAAACTACTCCCTTTGATCGACTTTCGGATAAGGCGCTTCAGAATTTGTTGCCAAAATGCCAACTTCTGGGCTACCGCACCGGACAACCGATATTTGAGCGGGATAAATTGCCGACTCAAATCACGATTATTTATCAAGGACAGGCTCGACTTTTGGGTTTTGATCCCAGAGCGCAACGCCATGTCAGTTTGGGCTTACTCGGAGCCAGAGAAATCATCGGTTGGGGGGGGTTAATTCGAGGAGTCCCTTGTGAAACCGCGATCGCTTCAACAGACACGATTTGTATTACTCTGTCTGCTGCGGATTTTTTACAATGGGTTGCCAAGGAACAGGCCTTTGGGGAAGCCTTCCGCGATCACGCTTCTTTGAGTGAAGTCTTTGACCTATTAAGCCAACATCTGCAAGCCCAGGCTATTCCGGTTAATAATATCAAGAATCTGGCGGTTGATCTTGGCCAGGATGCCGTTGTATTGAACTTGGCGGCGGGTAATAAGAAAATAAAAGAATTGACTAATTTACTTGATCCGAATCGGATTTGGTTGGTTAGTAGTGGGAATTTGGGTGATTTTGCCCCAGGTAACCGGGTTCTATTAGAAGACAGTAATCAAATTTATAAGTTGGAAGGGGCTCCGGGTGTTAGATTAATTGGCCTGCGAGAGCCTGTTTATGAGGTGGAGGCTACGGTAGAAACCTCTGAGGGGATTGTTGGTGTTGAGGACTCAAATAACGGTAAGGCTAGTCGCACCATAGACCTATCCGTTGTGGCTCCGGCCCCCGACGTTCCACCGACCCCGGAAACAAATATCCCTAAATCGGCTCTGAAGTTTCCTGTGGTCAGAGGTAGGGGCAAAATTGACGCGCCCCTAGCCTGCTTTAACATGATCGCCAAATTCTTCGGCATCAGCTTTAAGAAAGATATTGTCCGTCGGGTTTTAGATAATCAGTTAGCAACCGTAGGTAATATTAGTTTGCAGGCTTGCGGGGCCGTCACCCAAATGTTGGGGATTAATGCTCAGTTAGTCCAGGTGCCATCCAAAGCTATTGGTCGCCTGAAAGCCCCAGCAATGGTGGTCTGGAAAGATAGTTTTGCCATTCTGTATAGCATTACTGAACGGGAATTGATTCTGGCGTCACCGGAAAAGGGTTTAGCCCGGATGCGTCCGGGGCAGTTTGCGGAAATTTGGGGTGAGGAGGGACAGGTACTGCTGTTACAAGCCCCGCGAGTTGACCAAAAAGAACAATTTAGTTTCTGGTGGTTTTTACCCGCCTTGATGGAGCATAGAGCGACATTTGTTGAGGTGTTGCTGTCCTCGTTTTTTATCCAAGTGTTTGGTCTAGTTAACCCCTTGGTGAGTATGGTGATCATCGACGCGGTGATCGGACAACGGAACTTAGATGCTCTGAATATCCTGGGGATTCTACTGTTAGGGTTTGCCCTGTTTGAGGGTTTATTAACAGCGTTGCGAACCTATCTGTTTGTCGATAGCTCCAACCGCGTTGATATTAAACTAACGGCGGAAATTATTGACCATATGTTGCGGCTGCCTTTGGGATACTTTGATAACCGGCAAGTCGGGGACTTGATGAGCCGTTTTAACGAGTTGGGAAATATCCGTAACTTCCTAACGGGGACGGCTTTAACGGTGGTTTTGGATGCGGTGTTCTCGGTGGTCTATATTGCCGTGATGTTCGCCCTGAGTCCAACTCTGACTCTGGTGGCTTTAGCTCCCTTGCCCCTATTTGCCGGAATTATCTTCGTCTTCTCCCCGGTGATTATGCGGTTAATCCGTAAACGGGCTGCTTTGGCGGGGGCTTCGATGGCCTATATTGTGGAGGTGATTAGTGGGATTCAAACCATTAAATCCCAAACCATTGAATTAACAGCCAGGTGGCGTTGGCAAGGAATGTATGCCCGTTTCATGAGTGCGAGTTTACAAACCACTCTCACCCAAACGGCTGCGGGAACCATGAGTGACTTCTTGAATAAAATTGGGGGGATTGCCTTGTTATGGGTGGGGGCTTATCTGGTGATTGAACAGAAGTTGACCATTGGGGGGATGATTGCTTTTCGGATTATTTCAGGAAACGTCACGGGATCGTTATTGCGGTTTATTAGTGTTTATCAACAGATCCAAGAGGTGTCAATTTCGGTGGAACGGTTGCGGGATATTATTGATACCCTTCCCGAAGCCGATGAAGCCGATCGCAATAATATTCCGTTACCTGAAATTGAAGGGTCGGTTACTTTTGATGAGGTGTCCTTCCGATTTAATCCGACCGGGCCACTACAACTGACTAACATCAGTTTAGATTTTCCCTCCGGGTCATTTGTGGCANNGGGGTTGAGCGGATCGGGCAAAAGTACGATGATGAAGTTGTTACAGCGTCTATATGCTCCCCTATCAGGGCGAATTTTAGTTGATGGATATGATATTAATAAAGTGGAACTGTATTCTGTGCGCCGTCAATTGGGGGTGGTGTTGCAAGATACCCTCCTATTTAACGGAACAGTTCAGGATAACATCGGCTTGAGTAACCCCGAAGCTAGTACCGATGAAATTATTCGGGCGGCTAAAATTGCTGCGGCTCACGATTTTATTATGGGTCTTCCCAGTTGTTACAATACCCAGGTGGGGGAAAGGGGATCGGCTTTATCGGGGGGACAACGACAACGGGTGGCTATTGCCCGCACGGTGTTACAAAATCCTAAACTGTTAATTTTGGATGAAGCGACGAGCGCCCTAGACTATCAATCGGAGCGGGCTGTAATTAATCATTTGATGGAGGCATTTCACGATCGCACGGTGTTTTTTATCACTCACCGTCTGAGTGCTGTCAAAAACGCTGATGTAATTATTATGATGGATCAAGGGTCTGTGGTTGAGCAAGGAAATCATGATCAGTTAGTCGCC
>DMPJ01000035.1:3935-4185 GCA_003456035.1 Planktothrix sp. UBA8402 | reverse complement strand
AGTGCTACAGGGGTTCGAGTTCAGCGCTTATACGAGGAAGATTCCATTGCTGCGGTTGCTATTGTTCCCGCTTCTGGAGAAGAAGACGTGGAAAGTCTATCAAATTCTGAAGAATCTGGAGAATCTGGAGAATCTGAAGCATCTGGAGAAGAAGAATAAACAAATAACCCCCTTAAAAAAAGGAGTAGGGGGAATTAAAGTCCCCCTTTTCCTCCGAAACCTCCCGTCAGGGGGAGCAGGGGGAGCAGGG
>DMPJ01000035.1:0-3879 GCA_003456035.1 Planktothrix sp. UBA8402 | reverse complement strand
GGCCAGAAACCCGGTTTCTTTGGTTTTGTGCATAAGTCCTGATTAAGTTATATAACGGGCCAGGAGGGATTCGAACCCCCGACACCGTGGTCCGTAGCCACGTGCTCTAGTCCACTGAGCTACAAGCCCCCGTCAGTTCAGCAAAGCAACCTCAAAAAGTGGCTGTTTTTTGACTGCTTTCTTATAATAACACATTTTTCCCAAATGGCAAACATTTTTTTTTCAGATTCCGCCGATCGCCTCTCCCACCTGGATGAAACCGGGGAAGCGAGGATGGTGGATGTGTCGGGGAAAGTTGCAACTCGTCGTCAGGCCATTGCCGGGGGACAAATCCGAATGTTAAAGGCCACCTTTGCCGCCATCGAAGCCGGAAACGCACCGAAAGGGGATGTTTTAGGGACGGCGAAACTGGCCGGAATCATGGCCGCCAAACAAACGGCCCAGTTAATTCCCCTGTGTCATCCCTTACCCTTGAGTAAAATTGATCTCCAAATTATTCCCGATCCCGAATTACCCGGCTATCAAATTCGGGCAGAAGTGATTACCAAAGCGGAAACTGGGGTGGAAATGGAGGCATTAACGGCCGTTTCCGTGGCGGCTTTGACCCTATATGACATGGCCAAAGCCTTGGAAAAATCAATTGTGATTGAGTCAATTCGCCTGTTGAGTAAAACCGGGGGAAAATCGGCGGACTACCACGAACAGATAGAAGTCAATCCCAGTTCAGCCTAAAATGGAATAGAAAATCTTGGGAATTAATTGTCTATGCCTCCTCGTTGGCCCCGTCAACCTGATCGCAAAGATCCAGACTATCGTCGTTTGGATGATCGGATGAATTTTGCCATCCACATTGCTATTTTTGCGTCGATTAATTCGGGTTTATGGTTTTTCCATAATCTACAATCAACTGATTGGTCTTGGTTAACCCCATTTACCCTAGTTTGGTTGTCAGCGATCGCAATTCATGGTATTTATATTTTCACGATCGCCGACTATTCTCCAGTAACGCCCGATCAATAAGATTTAGGTTAACGATTAATCGTTAACCATTAATAATTTAGGAGCTTAATTATGTCTGATTTAGATACAAGAAACCTGGAAAAATTAGCCTCTGAAATTGGGGAAAATATCTATATTGATATTGCCAAATGGCATCTCTATTTATCTGAAGCTCATTTGCATACACAATTAGCTGAACAATTTTATCCCCTTTTAAAACAGGGCGAGTGCACAGAAATTGAAGTTCAACACATCTTACAAAAAGTTTATGTCAATTTAGGCGAAGGAAAACAAACCATCTCTTTAGTTAACTTAATCCCTAATTCGGTAATTCAAGAGTTGATCAAAATTTTAAAAGACTTCCAAGAAGACCTATAAACTTCGTAGTGAACCCTTCAGGGTTCTCTCAAGATTAAATAAAATGTCCTAGGAGTGCGGAATAATTTTTTACGCCGCACTCTGATTAATTAAACCTAACCCAATAAGGTTTTAAAAATTTTAATTCCGGCGGTATTTCCTAACATTGGATCAGAGGCACGTTCTGGATGGGGCATCATTCCTAAAACGTTACCTTGACGGTTACAAATTCCGGCAATATTATTCAAAGATCCATTAGGATTTTCTTCGGGTTTCGGGGTTTTATCAGTTCCATAACGGAATAAAACTTGATGATTTGCTTCTAATTCTTCTAGGGTATTTTCATCAGCATAATAACACCCTTCCCCGTGGGCAATGGGTAAATTAATCACTTCCCCAACTTCATAATCAGAAGTCCAAGGAATATTACTATTAACTACCGTCAAAGGAATTGACTCACAAATAAAATGTAAATCCCGATTTCTAACTAACGCCCCTGGTAATAATCCCGCTTCGGTTAATACTTGAAATCCGTTGCAAATTCCCAGCACAAATTTCCCTTGGTTGGCGTGTTCAATAGTTGAACGGATCACGGTCGAAAACCGCGCGATCGCACCACACCGCAAATAATCCCCGTAACTAAAACCCCCCGGAATGATCACCACATCAATATCCGATAAATCCGTATCTTCATGCCAAATCATCCGGGTTGGTTGTCCCAATAATCCTTGAGTTACCCAAGCCACATCTCGATCACAATTAGAACCCGGAAACACAATCACCCCAAATTTCATAGTGTATTTATCTAGTAAATTACCAATAGAAACGAGTTGATCAAAAAAGATATTTAACCTGATCTTTGATCAACCCAACTGTTCATCAAATCAATGAATAACGGCCGCAACTTCCGTCAGATCAAATTGATAAATTTCAATGACAGGATTTGCCAACAATTGATCGCAAATTCGGTCAAGTTGTTTCCTCGCTTCCGTTTCATCCGTTGCTGAAAGCGTCATTTCAATATATTTACCAATCCGCACCTGTTCAACATTGTCATATCCCAGATGTTGAATCCCAGATTTAACCGCCACGCCTTGAGGATCAAGAACAGAAGGACGGAGGGTAATATAAATTCTAGCTTGGTAGTGATGAGTCACAACAATCCATACTTTAATGGCACAGTATTGATTATCCATCAAATTAGAAGAAACAAACCTGTAACTCTAATTGATCGTCAGTATGGTTTAAATATGGTGTACCAACTCTAGGAGGAACTCAACCGTGAAATTACGCAGTTTCAGGATCTTAGGATGTGTTGTTGGTCTAATTTTAGCCTTAGCCCCCAGTGCTTGGGCCGACCAGCAACGAATTGCCCCCGGAGGTTCTCTCTCCCTGTCAGGAACCTCTGGAGGGGCTGTAAATAGCCAAGATTGCGGATTTATTGCCCAAACCCCAAATCACGTTATTGAAATTACCGAGGATTTACCCTATTGGCGAATTATGGTAACAACATCTGGCTCACCCACCCTATTAATTGATGGCCCCACCGGACGTTATTGTGTGTTACCCGAAGGTTCTGCAAATAGCGGAATTTTACAATATTCTGGTTATGGAACCCAAGGTAATTATAACATTTATATCGGCGATCGTCAACAAAATCAATCCCCTTATCGACTATCAATTTCCGATCAAAAATAATAGTTTAGCTAGGGGCAAATTTATCTAATTTTGATCAAATAATCGGAATTTGCACCTCACTATATTTGACATCTTCAGGTGTCATGGGGGAATTATAAAACAACCGTCGGGGAGAACCAACAATTTCATATTCAGGATGTTGTTTTAACCAATTTTTTAACCGTTGTAAATTGACTTGATAACTCTCCCAAGTATAAGCCCCTTGAATCCCAATACTGACGACTTGCATCGTAGGAGTATCAGTTACATTGACATCAGATTGTATCTGTTGAGGGGTAATTTCAGGATCAGAATAGAGGAAAGAAACCTCAGCTTGATTCAGAGAATCAGATTCCTGTAAATACCTAGCTTCCACAGGAGTTGTCATGGCAATATTGTTACTACTAATATGTTGAAATAGAGGATTAAATGCCCGGCGAGTCGCTTGAGTTAAATCCCCTTGATGTAAATAAGTTATCCCTCGATAAGCGGGATATTGTTTAACTTCAATTACCCCGACCGGAGTAGGTTGTGGAAATCCTTCTGGAAAAGCAGCCATAATTAATTACCTGAAATAATTTTAATCTGGGTTGGATATAGCCCCATCAGTTTAAACTTAAACCTAACACCCTTGATGACATCCTAGATTAGATCCCCCTAAATCTCTCTTGTTAAGCCATCTGTGTCAAATTAAGGCTAAAAGTAGGCGCTTTTCCCTGATCTTTATCTTAAGTTATAGATCCCCCCTAACCCCCCTTAGAAAAGGGGGAATTAGAGTTCAAAGTCCCCCAGAAAAAGAGGATAATTAGAGTTCAAAGTCCCCCTTTTTAATGGGGATTTAGGGGG
>DMPJ01000386.1 GCA_003456035.1 Planktothrix sp. UBA8402 | reverse complement strand
TTTTTTACGAAAATACTTGGTTGTGCGGAACCCACTTATGCTCTAAAAAAACCCGGTTTCTCGGGCGACCTGCGTAAGTCCTAAATTATTTGAGACTTTCGGTGTTATTCTAAGATTTTCAGTAATTTTTGTGAGACTCACCGATAGGAAATAGAATTTACCAATACAGGTATTTTTTCTAAACTGTTGGTCTCGATATTGACTTCATGGTTATGGAGAGAAAAATCTAAATAGATTTCATCACTCAAAATCAAGGGTTCACTAGCAGTAATTAGGATGTTTTCTTGAGCGCTAATTTCACCATTGAGTCCCGTAGAATTGGTTTGTTGTTGACTAATGAACATTGCTCCTAAAATCAGCGCACCCCCAACCCAACCCCGTATTCCTAAAGTTTCACCGAGTAACCAAAAGGAAAATAGGGAGGCAAATACAGGTTCAAAGGTATAGATAACGGCGGTTTCAGAGGCGGAAACCCAATGTTGAGCGATCGCCGGCAGCCAAGTAGTTACGGCCGTTACCAAAGCCAGGTACAATAGGGGTAAATAATTGCTGCAAATCCCGTCCCACTGTCCCATCAGATCGGGTATGGCCCATAAAGTCGCTAAAACCGTCATCACCACAAGCTGAATGGCGGTTAGAGGCAGGGGCGCGTGGTTGCAGGTAACGGCCTCCAACAGCAGAATATAACTGGTATAGAGCAGAACATCTAACAACATCCAGAAGTCCCCAGCAGTCAGCATTCCGCCTTCCCAGGACATCACCCCCACCCCGACCAACGCGAGTCCGGCGGCCAAAAACATTCCTCGTCGCACTTGTTGACCGAATAATTGCCCTAATAATGGCACTAAAATTACATTTAAACTGGCAATAAAGGCGGCGCGATTTGCTGAGAGGGTTTCTAAAGCGATCGCTTGAATTGCTAAGGAGGCAAATAATATCATTCCTAATAGAAAGCCATCTCGAACTAACTTAAAATTTAAAGTCCGTAAATGCAGGGAAAAAGCGATCGCTGCTAAAGCAGATCGAATGGCAATTAATATACCTGGAGAGAGATCATGAATCGTTTCTTTAACTAAGGGAAATGTTGTTCCCCAAAGCAGGGTAACAGCTACCAGTAGGATAATACCCTGGATATGTTGTACTTTTGGTTGTGAAAGAGTCATTATAGATATTTGAATTCTAAAACCATTTTATAACAAATAGACTATTTTTGAGGAAGATTTTTGATCACCGACATAAATTATTACTTGACACTCCCCTGCGGTGAAGGCGTGGGGATTCTTGGTTCAACGAAACCACTTAATTAAAGTACCTTGCAGTGCTTTAACCAGAGGTGGGATTCTCCCCAAGCGTAAATTCGGATATGCCCTATCCTATTCGCATGAATGCGAGTTCTTTTTTACTTGAAACAAATTTGTTTCAAAAAACTGGTTGTCTAGCTCCCATGAATCTTTTACCCACTGCTGGGGAAAACTAAAACTGTGCAGTAGAACCCTATAGATTCAATTGTCAAGGTTCAGCGTTTTACCGTTAGGTGACTAGGTTTTTATACAGGTTATTTACCTTTCCTGTTACCTGAAATGGTAGCATAATCAGATGTCAATAGACAACCCCATATAAAGCCTAACTAGAAGTTAGGGGTTTTAAACCCATTTTTCCGATAAAGAATATATCCCTCTCCTGTAACCTTTGTAAAAATTTCGTAACCCAACTTTAATCTCCCTTGTTCTCAATTACCTTTTCTCATGAAAAAAAATCGGTTTAAATTGCAACGTTGGTTAGAATTTCATGCCGTAGCTCCTGCTTATAGTGGCGGATTACTGATCGGATTATCTATATTTTTCTTTGGCTCGGCTACTAATACAATGGCGGGATGGTTATATGTAATTAGTGGAATTAGTTTTGCTTTATTAGCGATCGCTGCTATTTTACCTCAACGGGCCCTATTATCCCTAAAAATTCGACGAGAAACAATTCCTCCCGTCAGTGTGGGAGATGATTTAACCCTAGAATTAACTATTGAAAATTCTACTAACAAAGCTAAAACTCTAATTCAATTTCAGGATTTATTACCCCCAAATTTAGGAAAATCCGCAACGGTGATTGAACTTTTACCTCCCCATCAATCTCGTCAATGGGTAACTTATATTCCCACCCAAAAACGCGGAATTTATCATTGGATGGGAGTGCAATTAAGAACCGCCACACCCCTAGGATTATTTTGGTGTAGTCGAGAACAAGAAGCACCAGCAACGGCGATTGTTTATCCGTTAGTTTTACCCTTAGCCACCTGTCCTATAATTGATGAAATGGGGCAAGATTATAACCCAAATGTCTATGAAAATCGCCAGTTTCAAATGGCAAACGAAGGGATTACCCGCACTTTAAGACCCTATCGTTATGGTGATTCTACCCGTTTAATTCATTGGCGTTCTAGTGCGCGTTATGGAGAATTACGAGTTAGGGAATTAGAAACTTCTAATGGAGGTCAGGAAGTTATTATTAGTTTAGATAGTAGTTTTTTCTGGCAACCAGATGATTTTGAACAAGCCGTAATTGCCGCCGCCTCTTTATATTTTTATGCGTCCCATAGTCAATTAAATGTACAGTTATGGACAGCAAAAACCGGACTAATTTCTGGAAATCGAGTGGTTTTGTATACCTTAGCTGATGTTAAATTAGGGGAAGATAGAGTTGTCGAAAATCTGCCTAATTTTCCGATAATTTGGTTAACTCAAAATCCCGAATCTTTAAAAACATTGCCCAGGGGAAGTCGTTGGTTACTTTGGCCAAATTCTTCTTCAATATTATCTAGGGAAACAACTGATACTCAAAGCCAAAAGTTATCTGCTTTAGGATTAGAAATTATTCCCGATAAATCTCTAAAATCTCAACTACAATCTTCCTTGAGAAAATCCAATTTTTAGCCAATTGATCAGGATTAACTTATCCTTTCTCCTGTTTATTTTCAAATTGACACCAATTGCGGTACAATTAAAATAATATTGTTATACAAATTACACACCGATCCATGAACACACAAACCAACGATAAATTAGCCAGTCAAAAGAGCTTGGAAGCAATGAAGAACTTCTCAGAACAGTACGCCCGACGCACGGGAACTTACTTTTGCGTCGAACCTTCGGTTACTGCTGTTGTGATTGAAGGTTTAGCTAAACATAAAGACGAGTTAGGAGCACCTCTTTGTCCTTGTCGTCATTATGAAGATAAAGAAGCTGAGGTCAAAAATACTTTCTGGAATTGTCCCTGTGTTCCCATGCGAGAACGCAAAGAATGTCATTGTATGTTATTCCTAACCCCTGACAATGATTTTGCTGGAGATCAACAAAAAATTTCCCTAGAAGAAATTGAACAAGTTCGCTCCACAATGTAATAATTATCTGATGTTGGTGTCGGTATTAGGTGTTAAATTTTAGAGAGATATATAGTTAGTTTATTCTGACTAATATCTGGTTTTTGGTGAGGAGTTTAAATTCATGGAAGCAGAAATTCCCCAGGAGTTTTGGCAAGGAGTTGAAGAATTTAATCAACAACAATTCTATGCTTGTCACGACACCTTAGAGGCTTTGTGGATGGAAGCACCACAACCGGAAAAAAAATTCTATCAAGGGGTTTTACAAATCGCCGTCGGACTCTATCATTTAAGTCAAAAAAATTGGAAAGGGGCTGTGATTTTAATGGGGGAAGGACTGGCAAAATTAGACTATTATTATCCTGATTATAGTGGGATTAACGTAGAACAATTGATGGAGGAAACTAGCCAACTTTTAAAAGCATTACAAATAGCCGGGGCGGAAAAAGTAGAGGATTTTTTACCCTTAATAGATCCTCAAGGAGTTGTTCAGGGTTTAAAATTACCGAAAATTCAAGCAAGTCGTAGTGAGCCCGACCGGGCTCAATGATATCTTTGTTTAGGTCGTAGTGAGCCCGACCGGGCTCTATGCGAGTGTCAAAATATCAAATTAACTCTTACACTGATAACTGATAAATGATTCAGATGACTTATGACTAAATTACGCGTGGGATTATTATTTGGTGGATGTTCCGGGGAACATGAAGTTTCTATTAGTTCCGCACAAGCCATCGCCAAAGCATTAACAACCGATGAAAATGTAACTCGATACGAAGTGCTACCCGTATATATTCAAAAAAATGGGGTTTGGAAAGATAGCGAAATTGCCCAACAGGTTTTAGGGTCGGGAAAACCTCTCTTAATTGACGATGAAGCTGAACGTCGCGATCGCATTCCTCAAAATATTAATTTATCAGAAATTGACCTTTGGTTTCCGATTTTACACGGCCCCAATGGAGAGGATGGCACTATTCAAGGATTATTAACTTTAATGCAGGTTCCCTTTGTGGGTTCTGGGGTATTGGGTTCTGCTATTGGTATGGATAAAATAGCGATGAAAATGGCATTTGCTCAAGCAGGTTTACCCCAAGTTAAATATAAATTAGTGATGCGATCGCAAATTTATTCAAACCCCTGTATTTTCCCTAAATTATGTGATCAATTAGAAGCAGAATTAGGTTATCCTTGTTTTGTTAAACCGGCAAATTTAGGTTCATCCGTCGGGATTTCTAAAGTTAGAAACCGTCAAGAATTAGAAAGAGCTTTAGATAACGCGGCTAGTTATGATCGGCGGATCATTGTAGAGGCGGGAGTAATAGCTAGGGAAGTAGAATGTGCAGTATTAGGAACAGATAGACCTAAAGCTTCTGTGGTTGGGGAAATTACCTTTAATAGTGATTTCTACGATTATGAAACCAAATACACCGCAGGCAAAGCCGATCTATTTATCCCCGCAAAAATTAGTGATGAAATTGCCAATAAAATTAAACAAATGGCTGTGGAAGCATTTTTAGCTGTTGATGCAGCCGGGTTAGGACGGGTTGACTTTTTCTATATTGAAAACACCGGAGAAATTTTAATTAATGAAATTAACACCCTGCCCGGTTTTACCGCTACGAGTATGTATCCTCAACTTTGGGCGGCAACGGGGGTTCCTTTCCCTGAATTGGTGCATCAATTAATCCAATTTGCATTATAAAGACATTCAGAAATTAAACGGGATTAAACTTTTTAGTTCTCCTTTTTAATGGGGATTTAAGGGGATATTATCTAGGATAAAAACAGGGATTTTAGGCTTAAGATAAACCCGTTCCCTGTTCCCAGATCCGGTGTTCCGGTGTTCTAAGAGTGCGTAGCTATAGTAGCATCAAAACAACGGGATTATATAGGACAACATAAGCCGCCAGAACGTTGACTAAATCGAGAATTTTCGTTATAGTCTACGGGACAATCAATCACAACTGGAACATCTTGATTTAGGGCTTCTTTAAGAATAGGAACTAAATCGGTTGTAGCTTCAACTCGATAACCTTTTAATCCCATACTTTCCGCAAATTTCACAAAATCAGGATTCCCAAATTTCACAAAACAGGATTCACCAAATTGGTCATTTTGTTTCCATTCAATTAATCCATAACCGCCATCATTAAAGACGAGGGTAACAAAGGGAGTTCCCACTCTTAAAGCGGTTTCAAGTTCTTGATTATTCATCATAAATCCGCCGTCTCCTGTTACCGCTACCACCTTCCGATTAGGATAAACTAATTTAGCCGCAACTGCACCCGGAATGGCAATTCCCATCGCCGCAAATCCATTAGAAATTAAACAAGTATTCGGAGTTTCACAGTGATAATGTCTCGCCATCCACATTTTATGAGCGCCGACATCTGAAATCACAATATCTTCTGGGCCCATGACTTGACGCAAATCATAAATAATTTTTTGGGGTTTAATCGGAAAACCATCATCATTAGCATAACATTCGTAATTATTGCGAATATCCGTTCTTAATTTTAAGGCATAAGGTTCGGGTTTTCCGGTACGGTCTGAACGTCTTAAAATCTCTTGGAGAGAGTCAGAAATATCCCCAATAATTTCAGCAATAGGAATATAACTGCTATCAACTTCGGCGGGAGTTTCACCAATATGAACAATCGGAATTTTGCCTTGAGGATTCCATTTTTTCGGGGAATATTCAATTAAATCATAGCCAACAGCAATGATTAAATCAGATTTATCAAAACCACAACTAATATAATCCCGCAGTTGTAATCCTGTTGTCCATAGGGCTAAAGGATGGGTATAAGGAATCATTCCTTTGCCCATAAAAGTATTAACAACGGGGATATTCAGTTGGGTGGCAAATTCCGTTAAAGCTGCACTCGCATGGGCACGAATTGCTCCATTTCCGACTAATATTAGGGGATTATTGGCTTTAGAAATTGCGATCGCTGCTTCATTCATACTTTGATAAGCAGAATAAATTTTTTCTCGCTTATCTTGTTTTAAAGGATAACCTTCAACCTCCATACTAGCAATATTTTCCGGGAGATCAATATGCACCGCCCCAGGTTTTTCAGCTTGAGCTAATTTAAACGCTTTTCTGACAATTTCTGGAGTAATACTAGGGCGAACAATTTGAGCATTCCATTTAGTAACCGGGGCAAACATTGCCACTAAATCCAAATATTGATGGGATTCAATGTGCATTCTATCGGTTCCCACTTGACCCGTAATTGCAACTAAAGGTGCTCCATCTAAATTCGCATCAGCAACCCCGGTCATTAAATTTGTTGCTCCCGGGCCTAAAGTTGATAAACAAACTCCAGCCCTTCCAGTTAACCGACCATAAACATCAGCCATAAATGCAGCGCCCTGTTCATGACGAGTGGTAATAAATTTAATTGAGGAGGTTTTTAAGCATTCCAGGATTTGCATATTTTCCTCTCCTGGAACCCCAAAAATATACTCGACTCCTTCATTTTCTAAACATTTAACTAACAGTTGTGCTGTGTTCATGATGTTATAATATAAATGGAATTTGATATTTGTACACCCAATTTAGAAACCGGGTTTATGACCGGATAATATAAACCCGGTTTCTAGTGCGCTATTTGATCCAAACAGTTTTAATATTCACAAATTCGTGAATACCTTGGCTGCTCAATTCTCGTCCATAACCAGAACGTTTGATCCCGCCAAATGGTAAGCGAGGATCGGATTTTACTAAACCATTAATAAACACCGCCCCGGCTTCTAATTCTCGAATTAAACGCTCTTGTTCGACTTGATTTGTTGTCCAAGCACTCGCACCCAAACCAAAGATCGTGCTGTTAGCAAGGGTAATAGCTTCATCTAAACCATTAACCCTGAATATTAATGCTACTGGCCCAAAGAATTCTTCACTGTAAGCAGGTGTTCCATCAGGAATTTGAGTCAAAATTGTGGGCGGATAAAAATTTCCTGGACGTTGAATAGGTTGACCTCCAGTTAATACCTTAGCTCCGGCTTCAACACAGATTTGAACCTGTTGGTGCAATTCTGTTAAAATATCGGGGGTTGCTAAGGGCCCGACTTCGGTATCAGCTAACATCGGATCACCGATTTTTAAAGCCGCAAATTTCTCCGCCATACGACTTTCAAATTCATCGGCAATTGTAGACATTAAAATAAACCGTTTTGCCGCAATACAAGACTGTCCATTATTTAACATTCGGGCGGTAACGGCGGCTTCTACTGCTGCATTTATATCCGCCGTTTCTAACACAATAAACGGATCACTTCCTCCTAATTCTAAAACGGTTTTTTTAATATTTTGACCCGCTAAAGATGCTAAACTAGCGCCTGCGGGTTCACTTCCGGTTAAAGTTCCCGCTTTGACGCGATCATCGGTAATAATTTGAGCGACTTTATTAGACCCGACTAATAATGTTTGAAATACTCCTTGAGGAAATCCGGCATTTTGGAAAATTTCCCCAATAGCTAAGGCGCATTGAGGCACGTTAGAAGCGTGTTTGAGTAAACCAACATTTCCTGCCATTAACGCGGGTGCAGCGAAGCGGAAGACTTGCCAGAAGGGAAAATTCCAAGGCATTACCGCTAAAATTGCCCCCAAAGGTTCGTAAGCAATAAAGCTATTACTGGCGTCACTTTCTGCGGGAACATCGGCGAGAAATTGAGCCGCATTTTCCGCATAATATCGACAAACCGAGGCACTTTTTTTGACTTCTGCGATCGCTGAGGTAATGGGTTTTCCCATTTCCAAAGTCATAATTTTGCCGTAGGTTTCGGCGTTTTCTTCTAACAGGTTAGCTGCGTTTTGCATCCATTGCGATCGCTGTTTGAAGGATACCCGCCGATAGTCTTTAAAAGCGCGATCAGCCAGAGCTAAAGCGTGGTCAATTTCGGCATCCGTCAAGGGAGTAAATGTTTTTACCGTTTCCCCTGTGGCCGGGTTAATTGTAGCAATGCCCATAATTGATTGTTTAGTTTTGATTTAGAATTAAAGTTTTACCTGTTTTTATCGTAACTCTTAAAAACTCTTGATTTTCGATTCTGGGATTACTGATTCATTACTTGATACAAAACTGTACAATAGTATAAATAAATTTAAGATTCTTAACAATAGGAATCAAAAATTAACAAGGAAAATTAAATTAATCTGATTATTAATTTTTTGATCGCACCAGAGGTTGATACAATTCCGTAGAAAATGGACAAAAATGATCATCCACTTTCACTTTTGCCGTTAGATGGCAAAGCAAGCGAAACTGGAGGGGGGTGGGAGGTTGATTGACTTGTTCAACTTCCACAGAT
>DMPJ01000089.1 GCA_003456035.1 Planktothrix sp. UBA8402 | reverse complement strand
CGAAGACACGAAGACACGAAGAAGTTGTAAACGCTGACTTGATTATGGTTGTTTTGTTGATTAATTAGTCAAGAGTAGGTGCGAACGACCCCCACATAAATATCATAGCTCGCGGCGGGGTTTTTGTCAAGCCCCTGCCCTCTCTTTTTTGATGTTTGATCGATCAATTTTTTTCTAATGTTGCCAAATGAAGTCAGAAATAGGAGAATTATTGGGAGAAGTTGGATCTTGATCTGGAGATTGAAATAGGATAGAACGTTGAATGGAATTAATGTCTTCTAAGCGTCTTTGGACACGACTGGGAATGCCATAATTATAGATGACATGACCTTGACCAACTAGGACAATTACTTGAGAATCAGGATTAATTTTAACATAATTTGCGATCGCATCAGCCATGGTTTCATCCCATAATATTTGAGCGCGGAAAAAGTTTTCAAAGTCACTACTATTACTTTTTCCTCCGTGATGGTGTTGCTGATAAATTTCTAATAACATTTGGCGATATTCAGGAGAATTTAGATTTATTTCTGAAATTGGGGGGATATATTTTTGTTCAGATGGAGTTAAACTTTCTAACCCTTCTTTGGCTACTTTGCGAGTCACTTCTGTGGGGGTATTGATAGCCAAAACAGGAAGATTGTTTTTTTGAGCAAATCGCAAAATTTCAGCGTAATTTTCCCAAGGAAAACCCCAACGTTGATGATATTGGGTTTGTTCTATTAATTGTGATTCTGGAATTTTTCCTTGCAAATATTGATCTAAAACATCTTGATAGGGACGTTGAAACATCTCCAGGGCGATGACAATTTTAGGATTTTGTTGATATAATAATTTAATTAGTTGCAATTGGGCTTGATGATCTTGAATTTGATTGTGGGTTTCTCCCAAATAGATAATTTTCGCTTGAGCTAATNNGTTAGATTTTTGGGGGTAACAATAACTGGAGATTTTGATAAAGGGAGTGCTAACCCTGGTGGGGTTAAGGTGGGTAAACTACAGAATAACCAAAATCCCAAAGAATAGGTTAGAATAGGTGTGAGTGAGTTAATTTTCATCGGTAATATTTTAGGTTAAATTGGATTAATTGAGGATTTTTTAATTAACAATTCCGGCGCGAAAGACTCGCCCAATCACGTTTTCAATCGGAGGGTCACTAATGGTTAAATCCAGTATATTAAATTCTGCTAATATTTTAGCTACGGTTGTAGTTAAGGTATCGCGCTTAACTAATAATCGCACAACTTGACCTTCCATTGATTCAATTTCCCCATAGGTTAATAATTTCTGACGACAACTTTCTAACACTTCAGCAGAATAATGTTCTAATTCAATTTTAACTTCTCGATAGGGGGAAAATTTTTCTAATAAACCATCTAAATTGCCATCATAAATCAGTTGTCCTTGATGAATTAAAATCACTCGTTTACATAAGGCGGTAATATCAGCCATGTAATGACTGGTTAACAAAATTGTTGCTTGATAACGGCGATTATATTCGGCTAAAAACTCCCGGACACTGACTTGAGCATTGACATCTAAACCTAAAGTGGGTTCATCTAAAAATAATACTTGAGGACGATGTAATAAAGCTGCCATTAATTCTGCCTTCATTCTTTCCCCTAACGACAATTTTCGCACGGGTTGTTTTAACTTTCCTTCTAACGATAACATTTCGGTTAATTCCCCTACGCGTTGCCTAAATTCTGCATCAGAGAGTCCATAAACGGCGGCATTAATTCTCAAAGAATCTAAGGCGGGTAAATCCCAAATTAACTGTTGTTTTTGCCCCATAACTAAGGTAATTTTTTGTAAAAATTTAGACTGACGTTGAAAGGGAATATGATGGGCAACTTCAACATATCCGAGCGAGGGATAAATTAACCCGGTTAGCATTTTTAAAGTGGTGGTTTTCCCGGCTCCATTTGCGCCTAAAAATCCTACTATTTCCCCCGCTTCTATTTTAAAGGAAACTTCTTTAACCGCTTGTATATTTTGATAGGTACGTTGGAAAAAGTGGCGAATTGTTCCTTTAATTCCTGGTTCTTTGATGGCGACGGGATAAACTTTACTTAGCTGTTCAACAATAATAATAGACATAATGGGGGATAGGGAATTACGAATTACGAATTACGAATTGGGAATGGCCCCCCAAGCCCCCCTTCTAAGGGGGGTTTGGGGGGGAGGGAATAGGGAATTACGAGTTTTCTTTTTATAGCGCTACGCACTAGGGAACACCGGATCTGGGAACACCGGATCTGGGAACAGTAAGCAGTGAATGAGTTTCAAGATTTAGAAGTGTCCTAACTGTAANNGAATTACGAATTACGAGTGGGGAATGGGGAATGGGGATAAAAACCAAAATTAGAGGGTGCGTCAACGATGATCGTAACGCACCCTAGAAAGAATGATCACTATCAATTAATTAAATACGTTTTCTGAACTAGAGGAGGTATCACTTCCCCCTTTAACTCTGGCTTTTGCTTTAGTTGCGCTGCGTTTGAGACCTTGTAATCGAGCTTCATAACGGGCTTTTTGGCGTTTTTTAGGAGTTTGATCGACTAAGGTTTTTAAGGCACTTCCTAGGCTTTTGTAGGCGTTGGGTAAGGTATAACCGAAACGGGTGGCGAGAGAAATCGCTTTTTCATCGGCGTCTAAGGATTCCTGTAATGTGCGTTCTCCGTTATTTTTTTGATAGAGACGATAGCCGGAAACGCCACATAATGCTAAGGCTAATAATAGCAGTAGTCCGTCTTGTACCCAGAGTTCTCCGACGGCGCCTCCTAAACCTATGGCTAAGGCGGCCATTTCCCAACCATCTCTAGGAATTGTATCATTTTGAATGCGGGCGACTTCATGCCAAAATAGCAGATTGCGCTGATCCATTGCTAACTGTTCCCAACGAACCAAGTCAATTTGAATTTCGACTTGATCTTTGCCAATTTCTTCGCAACGGACGAGTGGTGGGTTGACTTCGATGGTTTTTTCCACCGCCACCCAACTCTGCAACTCAGGGGGAAGTAAGCCTTTTAATCGCCGGAGTTCGCTCATTTCGGCTCTGGCAGTGGAGGTTGCATAGGATGTCATAAATTCCGGCTCAACGAAGTTTCTAACCAACAACATGGCTTCTTTACATCTTAATATATTCTAATCGGTTTTCAACAACCGTAAAGCTAAAATTCGCAAACTTGACAGTGGTTAGAGTCAAATTCCTAAAAATTCTCGCAGGTTTTGTAAGTAGGTTTCGGGATCTTCTAACATAGGGAAATGAGCCGTATCTTTGAGAATAGCTAACTTAACGTTAGGGTTTAAAGTGGCGGCTTGTCTTCCCATTTCTGCGGGAATAATTTGGTCATGTTCTCCGGCTATTAATAAGGTGGGAACGGTTAATTTTTTAAATTCTGCGGGTAGCCATTCCGTTGCTGCTTTTGAAACAGAGGTTAATACTGTTCCATAGGCGGCATCAAAATCTGCTAATAGAAAGTCTTCTAAAAATGCTTGACTCAAAGGTCGAGGAATTGGACGATGGAGAAACCGAGCCATAAACATTTTATCCATTCCTGGAATTAATGTTAACCATTTGGGGCGAAACATGACGACATAACGGCTAAATTTGTGAAAGGTATTAAAGGTTTTTTCGTCATATTCAAAGATGCCACTACAGGTTAAAATTGCTTGTTCTACTCGTTGGGGATATTTATTTAAAAATAACATGGCAATGGAACCGCCCATGGAGTGAGCATTGAGATAAACTTTGTCTAAATTTAACTGGTCTAATAAAGTGACTAAATCTTCGGCATATTCAATTAATTCATAATGTTCTGATGCGGGTTTATCCGTGATCTTTTGGGGTGAATTAGATCGTCCAAAACCGCGTAAATCATAAATTAAACAGTCAAATTGCTCTGATAATGCTTGGGCGGTGCTTTCCCAATAGCGTCCTGAACCGCCCCAACCATGAATAAACACCATTACTGGTTTGGCTCCGGGTGTAGAATTGGCTGTTGTCACCCACTCGTAGTAATGATCGACTCCATTAACAGAAATTAAGGTTTTATTTGGATTTGTGGCTATGGTCATCTTTCTAAATGTTTAATTAGTTTCTCTATTTTAAACTATTGAATACATTTTGAATAAATGTTGTTGCTGTTGTTGGAGTTGCGGTTTTTAGTCCGGTTGATGTTTGATGTATCCACCATCCTTTTGTGGTTTGGGGCGATCGCCATAATTCTAAATGTTGAANNGGCTGGATCGGCATAAAAACTTTCTTTGCCTGCTCCTAATATTGCGGAACTCCAGTGAGTAAAATAATCATGACTGATGCGATAAATTGGAAAATTACCAATTAAAGGAACACCCCAACCATCTACAGCAATAAATCCTTGAATCTTTCCCCCTAATTGTTGCCAGGCTAAGGCTGCCCCAATTGCCCCGACAACTCCGGCACTAAAAGCTATAATTATTATAGCAGATTTAGGATTGTTTTGATAGATAAAATTTAAAATATTAATAGTTGAATAGGCGGGATAATCAGGGGTTGGAAAAATTAGTAATTCTCTTGATTGTTGTTGATTTTTCCAATTTTTCCAGACTCCATTTAAAAAAAGTTCTGTTAATTCTGGTTGATGAATTCCAGGGCAAATTAATAGCATTTGTTGATGGTTGAGTGTGAAAAATGTTAATGGTGCGTGCG
>DMPJ01000468.1 GCA_003456035.1 Planktothrix sp. UBA8402 | reverse complement strand
TTTGCGCCTTTTCCATTAAAGCAACCGTCAAGGAAGAATCGACACCACCTGATAGAAATGCACCCAAAGGAACATCACTAACCAGTTGCATGGTCACTGATTTTCTCAGTTGATTTTCGACTTTATCCGCCCATTCTTGATCGGATAATTCTATTTCACCAGTGGCGGGAATATCCCAATAGGTTTGGGGTTGACATCGGGGATTTTCTAAGTCAGCTTCTAACATTTGTCCGGGTTCTAATTGCCGGATTTCTTTAAAAAGTGTAGCTTTCCCCGGAACATATTCCCAGGCTAAATATTCCCCTAAAGCATCGAGGTCTAAAGTTTTTTTAACCAGTCCACTGGCGAGAATAGCTTTAGNNACTAAATAGTTTTGATCAAAGGCATAATAAAGGGGTTTAATTCCTAAATGATCCCGGACTAAATACAGTTTTTTCTTAACAGTATCATGGAGGGCGATCGCAAACATTCCATTTAGATACTTAGGAAAGTCTAGCCCATATTCTTCGTAAGCATAAACAATCACTTCCGTATCGGTTTTAGTGACAAAAGTATGGCCTTTTGCTTCTAGTTCTCTACGGAGTTCTCGGAAGTTGTAAATTTCCCCATTAAAAACTGTTNNAAACCGTTAAAATAGTGCGATCTTGATTAAAAATGGGTTGTCGTCCACCACTTAAATCTATGATTGATAATCGTCGCATTCCCAATGCAACCCCGTCTTGAACGTGCATTCCATCTTGATCTGGCCCCCGATGGAATATGCTATCACACATGGTTTTTAACTGTTCCAAGGTGGGGTGAAATGAGCCATTGAAAGCCGCGACGCCTGTGATTCCACACATCTAATTTAATCCCCCAACGGACGGTATTTAAAACTTAGGAACTAGCCGATAAGTTTGTTCTATTTTAATTAAAACAAGTGAGTTCGGCAAGTTTTTGAGATCAAATAAACCTAATAAACAGGATTTCTTAACATTCAATCTTGACATTAACCCTAAAATCATCTTTGTTTAGCTTGATTTTAAATTCAAGGAACTGGAGGACTCAGTTTCATAATTATTAGAATCTTGAGATTTTTTAATGGAAGTCCGCGTGACAAACTCTAACAAATTAATCATTTTTTGGGTATAAACTTCACGAGAATATTTTTCTTGATATAAAAGTTGAGCATTTTTAGCCTTTTGTTTGGCCTCTGTTTCATTGCTTAAGGNNTGGCTAAATCTTCAGGTTCTGGTTCAACTAAAAAAGCTACAGTATCATCTAAAACCTGGGTATGAGAATATATTCGAGTCGCTACTAATGGAACTCCACTGGCTAATTGTTGATAGACTTTTAACGGGGTATTGGTGCCACTGCGACGGGGTGAGACTTGAACTTTAGCGCGGTTAGCATAATTTTGAGCTAAAGATTGTTCTACCCGACCTGTTAATAAACAATGTTCAGTAATGCCAAATTCTACCACCAAGTTAGAGAAAAATTCAGTTTGTTCAGGACTGCCACCCACAATTAATAAAAAGGCTTGGGGATCAGCTTTAACTACAGAAACAAAGGCTTGAATTAAAAGATCAATGCCTTGATAGGATTCTAAAGTTCCGGCGTAAACAACTAAATTTTTCTGAAAAATAGTTGAGAGAATTCCTAATGTTTTTTCTCCGTTTGATTGAGTCATAGCAGTTGATCTCCTTGTGATTAACCAGGGAATTTAAAGGGATAAACAGATAAAATTTAAGTTGTTTTTTGGGCAACTTTAACTTCATCAAAGATGGAATTTTCAATCAGGAAAACTTTTTGTTTATCCCCAATAATTCCCAGAGCATAGTTATATAAACTCGGACATATTGTAATTGTGGCATCTGAAGTATGCAAACAAGCATCTTCCATTTTTTTGAACAGATCAATTAACCATTGAGATGTNNCCAAATCGAAAGTTTGTTAACTGTTCAGGAAGGCTAGAGTGCATATCATAAATCAGACGAAATTTAAAAATTGGTTTAAACAACGCACAAACAAAGATGGCTTCTTCATGGGCGTGAACAAAATCATAGCGATTTTTGGTGAGTAAAGCTATCGTCCACAGGGTAATGAAAATATCTAAAAATAACTTCAGTTTTGAAGGCCCAATTTTAACATTACCAAACATGGGAAAGCTAGGAATTCTAATAATTCTAACTCCTGGAATATCTATATCTTCACCTTCCCCATAGGTAAGTAAATCAATATCAACCCCTAATTCGGCGGTAATTAATGTGCGGTAATACACACTAAAAGGTGTACCACGAGGAGTATAAAACGGTTGGGGTGAAATCACTAATGCTTTCATAATTTTATCCTTTTTTTCTCATGCGTTTAACCAGTTGCATCGCAATTTGATTGCGAATAAAACGTAGGGGGGTTTCCTGGGTTCCATAGCTTTGCAATTGAGTATTAGGATCTAATAAAATTTCCTTAATACTTTGGGCGGGTTTGTTAGGATCAATATTGCCTTGAAGGGCAAATCCAAAACTTCCTGGTCGCCAAGATTCGGAAGCANNTTCCGGGTAAAATTTTGAATCCCAGGGCTTCCGCTTGTTTAAAATAAATAGGTTGGCTCCAAAACGTAGGACGGCCTCCGTTGTCACCTAGAAACAAAGGACAGGATTCTTTTTGTTCTAATAAACGGTTAATAATCGTGCCACGTTCCCCCATCCATTTGCCAAAACCCCAAGGTAGAACGGGAATACCGCCGTTAGAAATAACTTGTTTAATTGTGGTTTCAATGGGTAAACTATCGGCAAATTCTTCGGCTGTTAATAGGGCGAGAACTTCCAGATTTTCGGCGGTAACGATTTGTCGACCCGCAAATATAAAAATACCCTGTCCCGTTGAATGTTTGGCGTAGACAGAGCAGTTTTCTCCTGTTTTAAACAGACTCCAATCTTTTAAATTTAGGTTAGAATTTCCATCTTTTTGGGTCGATTGAATCAGTTTCTGGAAATAATGATCCTGAGCGGTTTCTGTTAAAAACATTAGGGCCGTTTCTGCCTGAGAATACCCAGATTTTTGAGCGGTGGCATTAAAATTTTTTAATGCTGCATTCAAATCTTCCTCTAGGTCATAGCAGTCATAAATATGGACGTGAGCATCAGCCCAAATAGTTTGGTTTTGATTAGTTGAGGTCATCATAGATCAATATTTCAGAGTCAGATTCAGATTAACTCTACTAATAATATACCCA
>DMPJ01000021.1:5158-7082 GCA_003456035.1 Planktothrix sp. UBA8402 | reverse complement strand
TGGGTTTGAATCTTTTAATGCTGAGTTATATCGAATAGCCGCACAGTTGGCGATCGCTCGTTGTCCAGAATTAGAGATTTGTGTATTTAGCGATCGCGCGATTTCAAATCAACCGGATACCGTCGCCGCCGCCTTAGAAAATGCCGATGTCTTTTTTGCCAGTTTATTATTTGATTATGATCAAGTCTTATGGTTACGAGAAAGGGTACAAACTATTCCCATTCGTTTAGTTTTTGAATCAGCTTTAGAATTAATGAGTTTAACCCAAATTGGAGGCTTTAAAATTGGGGATAAACCCAAAGGAATGCCCAAACCTGTACAATTTATTCTGAGTAAATTTTCCAGTGGCAAAGAAGAAGATAAACTCGCAGGTTATATTAGTTTTCTCAAAACAGGCCCGAAATTATTAAAATTTGTTCCGGTTCAAAAAGTTCAAGACCTTCGCAATTGGTTAATTATTTATGGTTATTGGAATGCGGGAGGTACGGAAAATGTATCGGCAATGTTCTGGACAATTTCTACTAATTATTTAGGGTTAAGCGTTGGAGAAATTCCGCCTCCGATAGAAACTCCTAATATGGGATTATTACACCCCGATTATAACGGTTATTTTGAATCACCAAAAGCCTATTTAGATTGGTATAAAACTCAATATCCAAATGCAGTTAATCATCCCGTTGTGGGAATATTACTGTATCGCAAGCACGTTATTACTAAACAAACTTATATCCCCCAACTAATTCGCTATTTTCAACAAGATCAATTAATCCCTTTACCAATTTTTATTAATGGGGTTGAAGGTCATGTAGCTGTTAGAGATTGGATCACAACAACCGATGAATTAAATAACCGAGAACAGGGAAATATTCAAACCTTATCCTTATCAAAAGATGCTGTAACTGTTGATGCCATTGTTTCTACCATTGGGTTTCCTTTAGTTGGTGGCCCCGCCGGATCAATGGAAGCCGGAAGACAAGTTGAAATTGCTAAACAAATTTTAACAGTAAAAAACGTTCCCTATTTTATCGCTGCACCTTTATTAATTCAAGATTTATTATCCTGGACTCGTCAAGGAATTGGGGGTTTACAAAGTGTAGTTTTATATGCTTTACCCGAACTCGATGGTGCTATTGATACAGTGCCTTTGGGTGGGTTAGTGGGAGAAGATATTTATTTAATTCCTGAACGAGTTAAACGTTTAACTGGAAGGGTAAAAAGTTGGATTCAACTGCGAAAAACACCGCCAGAAAAGCGAAAAGTTGCGATTATTTTATATGGATTTCCCCCTGGATATGGAGCCACAGGAACCGCCGCTTTATTAAATGTACCCCAGAGTTTATTAAAGGTTTTACAAGCCTTAAAAGCCAAAGGATACACCGTTGGAGAGTTACCTGAAACGGGGGAGGTATTAATTCAAAAAGTTAAAATAGCCGATGAGAAATTAGAAGCTCAACAGAACTTTAGTTTTGCAGAAAATTCTGTGATTTCTAATCAAGTGAATGTCAATAAATTAGAAAAATGGTTAGGATATTTACAACGAAGTCGGATTAAAAAACAATGGAAATCCTTAACAGAAACAGGAATTAAAACCTTTGGAGAGGATTATCATATTGGTGGAATTCAATTAGGAAATATTTGGGTAGGAGTGCAACCGCCTTTAGGTTTATCCGGTGATCCCATGCGGTTAATGTTTGAACGAGATTTAACGCCACATCCTCAATATGTGGCGTTTTATCAATGGTTACAAAAGGAATTTCAAGCCGATGCTATTGTTCATTTTGGGATGCACGGCACAGTGGAATGGTTGCCGGGATCACCATTAGGAAATACGGGCTATTCTTGGTCAGATATTTTATTAGCAAATCTGCCAAATTTATATCTTTATGCAGCTAACAATCCCTCGGAATCAATGTTAGCAAAACGT
>DMPJ01000021.1:0-5059 GCA_003456035.1 Planktothrix sp. UBA8402 | reverse complement strand
ATTGTGGCTATGGGTTTAGAGGTGGATTGTCCTTTTGAGGAGGGTAAAAAATTAGGCATTGCCTTTACAACCGAAAACGCCCGATTATTTAGTGTCGAAGTTCTTTATAACTATTTTATCAAAATCTATGATTATTTACAAGTCCTAGAACAGCGTTTATTTTCATCGGGATTACATACCTTTGGAGAAAATCCAACAGCAGAAGAATTAACCACCTATCTGAATGCTTATTCCACCGAATCAATGAATGAGTTAACCTCAGAAACTGAGACTCAAATTCGAGACTTATTATTACAAACTTCCGATGAATTAACCAATTTATTAAAAGGATTAAATGGGGAATATATCCCCCCAGCCCCCGGCGGGGATTTACTCCGAGATGGGCCAGGAGTATTGCCTACCGGACGTAATATTCATGCCTTAGATCCCTATAGAATGCCCTCGGCTGCGGCCTATTTGAGAGGGCGGGAAATTGCTCAAAAAATCATTAATCAACAGTTAGCAGAAACGGGTAATTATCCCGAAACCGTGGCGGTGATGTTATGGGGTTTAGATGCCATAAAAACTCGTGGGGAGTCTTTAGGAATTATCTCAGAATTAGTTGGAGCCGAACCAATTAAAGAAGGAACCGGNNGACATCCTCGGATTGATATTTTGGCAAATTTATCAGGAATTTTTAGAGATAGTTTTGCTAATATTATCGAATTATTAGATGATTTATTTCAACGAGCAGCAAATGTAGAGGAAGCAGAGGAACAAAACTTTATTAGAAAGCACGCTTTGAAGTTGCGATCGCAAGGAGTAGAAAACCCGTCCGCCCGTTTATTTTCTAACCCATCGGGGGATTTTGGATCGTTAGTTAATGATCAAATTGTTGATGGTAATTGGGAATCAGGAGACGAATTAGCAGACACTTGGAAAGGAAGAAATGTATTTAGTTATGGTCGCCAAGATAAAGGACAAGCTAGACCAGAAGTGATGACTCAACTGTTAAAAACAATGGATAATATTGTTCAAGAAATTGATTCCGTAGAATATGGATTAACCGATATTCAAGAATATTATGCCAATACGGGCGGATTAAAACGGGCGGCGGAAAAACAAAAAGGTCAAAAAGTTAAAGCCAGTTTTGTCGAAAGTTTTTCCAAAGATACCACTCCTCGACCATTAGAAGACCTATTAAGAATTGAATATCGGACTAAATTATTAAATCCTAAATGGGCGGAAGCAATGGTGAATCAAGGGAGTGGTGGGGCTTATGAAATTTCTCAACGGATGACTGCCTTAATGGGTTGGGGAGGAACTACTAATTTTCAAGAGAATTGGGTTTATGATCAAGCCTCTAAAACCTATGCTTTAGATGAAAAAATGGCGACCAAATTAAGACAAGCAAACCCGGAAGCCTTTCGCAATATTGTCGGTCGAATGTTAGAAGCGAATGGTCGGGGATTTTGGGAAACTGATGCCGAAACTTTAGAGAAATTAAAATCTTTGTATGAGTTAACAGAAGCAGATTTAGAAGGAGTAACAATTTAACCTTTATTCCTTTCTTGGTGTCTTAGTACCTTGGTGTTTACTTTGTTTTTTTAAAATGAAATAAATTTTGGTTCACCCTTTACAATTGAAGAAAATAAGATGATAAACTAGAGATATTAACCTCGATTTAGGAGAGCTTTGATGGTTGCAAACAATGTAATGGAGGTTTCTGGGGTTCCTGCGGTCAAAACTTTCCTGGCTGGGTTTCATGCCCTATCTGACCCTTTGCGTTTGCAGGTGATCAATCTCTTACTAAAAAAAGAGTTGTGTGTTTGTGAACTTTGCGAACAGTTAGACGTCAATCAGTCTAAGCTGTCCTTTCACTTAAAAATCTTGAAGGAAGCCGGATTATTGGGAAGTCGGCAAGAGGGACGTTGGATTTACTATTATCTCAACCGCAGCCAGTTTGGAGTCTTGAAAGCCTATCTAGCTGACTATCACCATTCTAGTCCCATTTCAACCTTTCACTCAGATTGCGATTAAGGTTAGCCGTATAGTTGTTAATAGAATTGTATTCTTTTTAACAAACATCGGATGGAATTGATCGGGCTGTAATTGAAAGTATTAAGATATACTTTATAAGCCGATTCATAATCCGGCATTCTATGTAAAAATAAACCATGATGTAAACTGGAGTCTGAAACTGATGACCAACCTAGGTTCCTCTTATTGGGGTTCTCGTTATCGCGGCAATGCTACACCTGAAAATATCGTGTTTAATGCTAATTTGCAGGAATTTGCTCAAAAGGTAGACTTTATAGTTGGCCTGCAAACCGGGGGAAAACTTTCAGCAGAAGAATCTTATGTACAAATCGAAACCTTGTGGGAACAACTTCGAGAGAGTAAACAATATTTGGGAATTGGCAAAAAAGCCGGATAATAGGCTGAATATAGAATCGCCAAAGTAAGGGGTGCAGTTCATCTGCACCCTTGATTTTTAGTAGAGGTTTTGGGAAGGTTATTTCTGCTTTTGTCAAGAAAAATGTAAAAGTTTTGTGAAGTGCCTTTATAATTATGCCACAATTAGCTGAATTAGTTCTATCCTAAGCCTTGGGGGATTTAAAAATTCAATTCGGTAATTTTACTCTAGTTTACCCCCAAATCAACCTCTGTTGAGAACCAAATTTTGTCTTGATGGATAAGGATATTGCACCCTTAAAACCCATTAATTTATTAGGGCAATTTCTGCAAAAATCTGGAATTTTAATTAATATGTCATCTCTAAATAAACAGGCAATTCAAGGGATAATTTGGACTGTCTTTGGCTATGGAGGGAGTCAGGTATTACGATTTGGTGGAAACTTAATCCTAACACGTCTTCTGGTTCCTGAATTGTTTGGATTGATGGGGCTAGTTAACACTTTTATTATGGGTTTAACCCTATTTTCAGATATTGGAATTCGGCCCAGTATTATCCGCAGTGAACGCGGGGAAGACCCATTATTTCTGAATACAGCTTGGACAATTCAAGTATTTAGAGGTTTTGGATTATGGATCGCTTGTTTATTGATTACAGCACCAATTGCCTCATTCTATAACGAGCCTCAACTATTATGGATTACGCCAATTGTTGGTTTTAGAACTGTTATAGCCGGTTTTGAATCTACATCTCTAGCAACTCTGAACCGTAATTTAAACTTAAAAATACTGACTATTTATGACTTTCTTGTCCAAACTTTAAGCCTTACGGTGATGATTGTCTTGGCTTGGATCAGTCCTACAATTTGGGCATTAATTATTGGAGTCTTAATTTCGTCTGTGTTTGGATTGATTAGGAGTCATCGCTTAAATACCCAGATGCGGAACCGTTTAGCTTGGGATCAAAGTGCCTTTAAAGAATTAATTTCCTTTGGGCGCTGGATATTTATTTCAACCGTGATGACCTTCCTAGCCTCTCAATCTGATCGCTTGATCCTGGGTAAATTATTAACCCTAGAAATGTTAGGGGTTTATACCGTTGCTTTTGCCTTAGCGGATCTTCCTAAATCCTTAATGGGAGCGGTGATGAATAAAGTCGTTTTTCCGGTTATTTCTAAACAGTTAAATATGCCTCGATCGCAACTTAGAGAAAATATTCTCGACAAAAGAAAATTATTATTATTGAGCATCAGTTTACCCTTAGCAATTATAGTTTGCTTTGGGGATAAATTCATTTTGAGTTTATATGATCAAAGATATGAACAAGCCGCTTGGATGTTGCCGATTTTAGCTTTAGGAATGTGGCCATTTATCCTACACACCAGTATTAATAAAGTTCTATTTGCCATTGGAAAACCCCTCTATATTGCCTTTGGTAATGTATTTAAGTTACTGTACATGGTGATTTTACTTCCGTTATCATTTTCGATGATGGGAATTTTAGGGGCTATCCTGGTTGTTGCATTTAATGATATTCCCTCCTATATTGTAGTTAACTATGGACTTTGGAGAGAAGGAGTTTCTGGTTTGAAACAGGATTTATGGGGAACTTTCATCCTGCTAGGGATGATTTTTGTCCTAGGAGGAATTCGATATAGTTTAGGAGGTGGATTATCCATTGATAGTATCTTGTAGCGTCTAGTTGATCAAAGAACAACACATTTTAAATTGAGGAAATTGACAATGAAAATTACCTTTGTTCTGGCAAATTGGGTTAGTTTAGCCGGAGGCGTTCAATCTAATGCAGATCTAGCTTATCACTTGCAAAAACGGGGTCATGAAGTCTATATTGTTTGTCCTCAAAAACGCAGACCTACCGTTCTTAGGCAGGTTAAATCCTTATTAAAAGGTAAAGGGTTAATTCCCTTAAAGCATCAAGGGCCTTCCCATCTCGATGGCATGGATCTACCTCGCATCATTTTAGATCATCCAGCCCCAGTTACCGATGCCGATCTTCCCGATGCGGATATTGTGGTGGCGACTTGGTGGGAAACCGCAGAATGGGTTGCCAATCTTTCCCCCTCTAAGGGAGCAAAAGTCTACATGATTCGCCATCATGAAACTCACGATTATTTACCCAAAGCAAGGGTCGCAGCCACCTATCGACTACCTTTCCATAAAATTGTGATTTCCCAGTGGTTAGTAGACATTATGGAGACCGAATATGGAGATAAAAATGTTTCCTTAGTTCCTAACAGTATAGATTTCAAAAAATATTATGCCGAACCTAGGGGGAAACAAACTGTTCCTACGGTGGGAATGCTGTATTCTCCCCTCTATTGGAAAGGATGTGACATCACTTTAAAAGCCGTTTCTTTAGCAGCGCAACAAATTCCTAACTTAAAATTAGTCTGTTTTGGGACTAAACCCCCTGTTCCTGAGTTACCCTTACCTCCAGGAAGTGAATTTTTCTGTCAGCCTCCACAGGATCAAATCAAAGATATCTATGCTAGTTGTGATGCGTGGCTATTTGGCAGTCGCTTTGAAGGCTTCGGACGTCCGCTTTTAGAAGCCATGGGTTGTCGAACTCCGGTGATTGGAGTACCAGCAGGTGCAGCCACGGAACTCCTCAGTGACGGGATCGGAATTTTAGTCAAACCGGAAG
>DMPJ01000447.1 GCA_003456035.1 Planktothrix sp. UBA8402 | reverse complement strand
GCAATAGTACCGATTCCACTTTCGGAAACCAGTTTAACACTGATTCTGGCCTTTGGATTTACATTCTTAAGGTCGAAAATAAGTTGCGAAAGGTCTTCAATGGAATAAATATCGTGGTGGGGGGGAGGAGAAATTAAGGTGACGCCGGGTTTCGACCGCCGCAACATAGCAATATATTCGCTAACTTTCTTCCCTGGAAGTTGTCCTCCTTCCCCTGGTTTCGCCCCTTGAGCGACTTTAATTTCAATGGACTGGGCGCTCATCAAATATTCGGGAGTAACTCCAAACCGTCCCGACGCCACCTGTTTAATTGCTGAACTGGCGCTATCTCCGTTTTGGAGTCCTTTTAAGTAGGGACGTCCGGCCGAAATCCCATTTTCATCAACATCGTTAAAAATCTTATAGCGGGCGGGATCTTCCCCACCTTCGCCGGAGTTGGATTTTCCGCCTAAACGGTTCATGGCGATCGCTAAAACTTCATGGGCTTCGGGAGATAGGGCCCCCAAGGACATCCCCCCGGTACAGAAGCGTTTAACAATTTCTTCAACGGACTCAACTTCTTCTAAGGGGATAGAATTGCGATCGCTATTAAAATCCAACAAATCCCGCAAAGCTGTTACGGGGCGGTTTTCCATGTATTGACGATACAGTTCGTACAGGTCGAACCCTTTACCATCACCAGAACGTACTGCCTGATGTAGCAATTTCGTCATGCCAGGGTTATTTAAATGATATTCGCCCCGCTTCATTGCATTCACAAACCCGAAGTTTTCTAACTTTTTCCCTTCTACTGGGAAGGCTTTGGCATGGAATTGATACACCTCTTGGCTTAACTCAGAAATTGTCAAACCGCCAACCCGCGACACCGTACCTCGGAAACCCACTTCTAGTAAATCTTCTCCGATCCCAATCGCTTCAAAGATTTGCGCCCCTTGATAGGAAGATAACAGAGAAATTCCCATCTTCGATAAAATCTTCAGTAACCCATCTTCTACCGCTTTCCGATAGTTATTTTGGGCATCTGGCATCGACATCGGGGGGATTTTGCCCGCCTCCAGATTATTCTGAATCAGAGGACTAGACCACCAATGGCGCACGGTTTCCAAGGCCGTATAGGGACAAATAGCCGAAGCCCCATAACCCACCAAACAGGCAAAATGATGGGTACTCCAACATTGGGCCGTTTCTACCACGAGGGAGGCATTTAAGCGTTTGCCGATTTTAATTAAATAATGGTGAACAGCCCCTACAGCCAACAACGGCGGAATATAGGTCTGTTCGGCCGTTAACCCTTGATCGGACAGAATAATGATTTCGCAGCCCTGATCGACGGCTGCGGCTGCTTTTTCACAGAGTCGGGTCAGGGCGATCGCGCCACCATTTGGCCCTGCTTCCAAACCATAGAGGGTTGAGAGAGTGATACTGGGAAAATTCGACTGACGCAACGCTTCCAATTCCGCCTCATTCAGCAGTGGAGAGTCAATTTTAAACAGTCGGGCATCTTCGGGTTTCAGGTCTAACAAATTTCCCCGTTTCCCCAACCGCATACACAAAGACATGACAATCCGTTCTCGCAACGGGTCAATCGGTGGGTTTGTTACCTGAGCAAAACGTTGTTTAAAATAGTCATATAACAAATGGGGTTTATCGGAAAGCACCGCCAGGGGAATATCATCTCCCATACAGAAGGTAGCTTCCTTGGCCGTACTCGCCATATCCGCAATTTGGATATCCACATCCTCAGCCCCATAGCCAAAGGCGGTTTGCTGTTGTAGGAGGTCGTTTGCGGCTAATTGTTTTTCGCTGACAAAGGGTTGGGGTGGGGCGTCTTGGCGATATTGTTGTAACCATTCCCGATAAGGATGTTCATGGGCGACCCGTTGTTTGATATCCCAATTTTTGAGAATTTCGTGGGTACTCAAATCTACCGCAATCATTTGTCCTGGCCCTAAACGGCCTTTTTCCAGAATTTGGTCTTCGGGAATATCCACCACCCCGGCTTCGGAGGAAACCATGATCACGCCATCTTTGGTGATACAATATCGGGCGGGACGCAGACCATTACGATCCAAACAGGCCCCAATTTGTTTACCATCGCTAAATACTAATAATGCTGGGCCGTCCCAAGATTCTTGGATACCACTATAATATTCATAAAAATCGGTAATTTCTGGCAAATCCTTGAGATTAGGCTGATTTTTATAGGCTTCGGGAACCATAATCATTAACGCTTCCAAGGGACAGCGCCCGGTTCTCACCAGCAACTCCATGACATTATCTAAATTAGCCGAGTCGCTATTATTAGCATCCACAAAGGGAATTAGGGTTTTTAGGCGGTCGCTCCAAACGGGATGGGACAAAACCCCTTCTCGCGCTCGCATCCAGTTAATATTCCCTAATAGCGTATTAATTTCGCCATTATGTCCCAACAGTCGCATCGGTTGAGCCAATGGCCAGCGCGGCATGGTATTGGTACTGAAGCGTCGATGATAAACCGCGAAATTGCTCTTATAGGTTGGGTTAATTAAATCTAAATAAAATTCTCCTAAGNNGCCGAGCGTACCATGCCTTTATAGACAATAGTACGACAGGAAAACGAGCAAATATAAACATTTTCACCCCAGATTAACCCATCTTCTTTTAACGCTACCCCAGAAGAACGACGGGCTAAAAATAATTGTCTGTCTAAATCATCCCCAATATTACCTTTAGCAGAATAAACGATAACTTGTTCAATTCGGGGTTGATTTTCCCGCGCCTGTACCCCCAAAACTTCCGGTTTCACCGGGACTTCCCGCCAACCAACTACAACTAATTCTTCTTGTTTGAGGTCAGTTTCAATAATTTGACGAGCTTCGATGGCGGTAGCAGTATCAGGCGGTAAAAATACCATTCCTACGCCATATTTAAACTCTGGCTCTTGCAGAATATCAATATTTTGTTCAGCAAACCAAGGCGCTAATAATTCCCAAGGAATAGCAGTCATGATCCCGGCCCCATCCCCGGAGTCCTGGTCTGCACTACAGCCGCCCCGATGTTCTAAACAAGTTAAAGCAGTTAAGGCTTTTTGAANNCCGCCTGATGGGTTAGCAATAAATCCCACCCCGCAGGCGTCTCTTTCTTCAACTAACCAAGGTTGGCCCCCATAAGGGGAGCCCAGATTTCCGGTCACGGACTCTGGTTGATTCTGTTGTGGGTTGTGATTAACTTTGGTGTTATCCATGTCGTAATTCTATTGGGTGATGATGCTTGAAGCGATTGTTGACACTTAACTTAACTAGCATACACTTAATTGGCGCTACAGGGGGGGGTAAAATTTGAAGATATGCTGACAAATCAGATTGTTGGGGTTGACGACTGATTATCCCCAGGTAGTAGAGACGTTGCATGCAACGTCTCTACTACCTGGGGAATGTGTAGCCAACATTTCATGATGGAATATAAATATATAGGTTTTTTCACCCCCCCTAGGTGATGTATTTTCAATGTATAGAATTTTTTCAGATAATATTTAGGATGGCAATATGCTGAATTTTAATTTAATTAAAAACCCGAAGAACATCATTTTATTGTCAAGTGTAATTTGGTTAAGTATTCTACCCGTTTCTACCCTAGCCGAACCCAAAACAAACTCAAATCAACAACAGGGAAACAGGATTAAAATTAATGGGAATTTAATTAATATTCCTTGGCAAATTGATCAATCTCATAGCAACGCAAAGATTTCTGTTAAAATTAGTGATATTGGATTGATGCAGAATCTGGGAATTAATCTTCTCGATACTAATAATAGTTCCCAGCAACCCATTCAATGGTTTGCCTCTAAATCTATTTTATCCGCTCAATATATTAATCCCTATCGCTATTTAGATTTATCGAATTTAGCCGAATTTTCTCAATGGCAAATCAAACCAGATGGCACAACTTTAAAAATTACAATTCCTCCATCTACAATTCAATCTCTACATATTGAAACCTTATCTTTAGAACCTAGTTTATCCCAAACAGAATCTACATTTTCCCCCAAAAAAATTATTATTCAACTCGATAAACCCACAATTTGGCAACAACCAATTCCTGAAATCAAAAAGCGATCTCCTTCTACTCCCTTGCAACCTTCTCCACCCCTAACGGATGATCCTACCACCCGACATCAAACTAACTCCCCTCAACCTGTTACTCCGGTTTTACAAGATTGGAGCTTAATTTTAGAGGCTAATATTACCACTAAACTTTTATCCGATAGTCCAGAATTTTTTAAGCCTAGTATTATTACCAAAAGCCCAAATTTTAGTCCGCCAAATCCTAATTCTACTAATCTACAATTACACTCTCAAAATAATCAAACTCAGGTTAAATTTAGTATTCCGCCCGGTTGGCGACCGGTTGTCACAAGTTTAGACTCTCCCTATCGTTTACTGATTGAGATTAAACCTAATTTTTTAGAGCCTAAAAATATTTTATGGCAACCCGGTATTAGATGGAGACAGGAATATATTAAAATACCAAAAAATAATATATCTTTAGGATCTTTAATAAATCGAATTTTAACAAATCCTGAATCATCTATTGAGCAATTTCCGGTATATTGGTTAGAAGTGAATATCAATCAACCCGAAATCAACCTAACTCCGATTTTAAGTAATCCTAATTATCGCCAGGGAACTTCACCTTTATTAGATATAGCACAGCAAGCAAAAGTTTCAGCAGCTATTAACGGAGGATTTTTTAATCGCAATAATCAATTACCTCTAGGAGCTATTCGGTTAAATAATAACTGGTTATCTAGTCCGATTTTAAATCGCGGGGTAATAGCTTGGGGAAAGGGTAAACCCATAATTATGAATCGTTTAATCTTAAAAGAAACTATAACAATATCTTCCGGTCAAACCATCCCTTTACAATATCTCAATAGTGCTTATACCGAATCTGGAATTTCTCGGTATACTTCCGACTGGGGAAAATTCTATACTCCAATTAACCAGCAAGAAAATATTATTGTTGTTGAGAATAACCAAATTACCCGTTATATTCAACCTCATAAACCAGAATCATCTACTATTACTATTCCCCTGGGAGGTTATTTATTAGTTATTCGAGGTCGTCCGGAATTATTAAAATTATTACCAATAGGAACTCATTTACAATTACAAAGCCAAACCGAACCTGCTGAATATCAAAATTATCCCAATATTTTAGGAGCCGGGCCGTTATTAATTCAAAATAGTCAAATTGTTTTAGATGCCGCCCTAGAAAGATTTAATCCGGCTTTTCAACAACAACAAGCCATTCGTAGTGCTATTGCTATAACTAATAATCATACTTTATTAATGGTAGCCGTCCATAACCGTCCTAATGGTTCCGGCCCCAGTTTAGCAGAACTCGCTCAAATACTGCAAAAATTAGGAGCAGTAACCGCCCTAAATTTGGACGGAGGAAGTTCCACCAGTCTCTATCTAGGAGGATACTATTTAGACCGTCCCGTCCCCACCGCAGCACCCGTTCATAATGGCTTAGGAATTGCTATAAAAGTTGATAGTTAACTGTTAACAGTCAACTCCTTTGAATTTTATGTAAAGATTTGATCAGACCTAGCTTAAAAAAAAGGATTATGATAGATAATAAGAAGCAGGGTACATTTGCTAGGATAGTTGTGGGGAGTGTCCTTGAGAACGTAAAAGAGTCGTCCGAGGATTGATGCCACCCCAGGTTTTAAGAGCAATTTAAATTAGGTAAAATCTTTGATAAGGGAATAAGATTATGTTAGCAGTCCAAGAAATTGTTGAAAATTCTACAACCTCCACCAATAATATCGCTAGTGTAGGTAATGCGACAACTGAATCGAGACCTTGGGGTTCATTTACGACCTTAGAAGAAGGGCCAGGATATAAAATTAAGCGCATTGAAGTCAACCCCGGACATCGCCTGAGTTTACAGATGCACCACCATCGCAGTGAACACTGGATTGTTGTGGCAGGAACCGCTAAAGTAGTTTGTGGGGAGAGTGAAGAAGTCCTGTTTTCTAACCAGTCCACCTATGTTCCTCAATGTACGTCCCACCGCTTGGAAAATCCGGGTGTCATTCCTCTGGTGTTGATTGAAGTTCAGAACGGGGAATATTTGGGAGAGGATGATATTATCAGGTTCCAAGATGACTATTCTCGTAGCCCTGCTTAAAGATCACCAGAAACCAATTTTTCAGGTAATCTGAAAATGAGTTAACATTTTTGTGAGTAGGTTTTCCATGATTTCTCTGAGTCCAGCAGCCACCCGTGAGGTTATGCGCCTCAAGTCCAAACAAAATAATCCTAATTTGCACTTTCGTCTTGGGGTGCAAAAGGGAGGCTGCTGTGACTGGTCTTATACAATGGGATTTGAAGAAACACACCAGTCGAGCGATATAGTTTATCAGTCTGAGCAGATTAAAATTGTTGTTGAGCCGGAAAATTTAAAGTACCTAGAAAACTTAACTATTGACTATTCTGAAGACTTAATGGGGGGCGGGTTTCGCTTCCAAAACCCCAACGCCACCCAAAGTTGTAGTTGTAGCTATTCTTTCATTACTCAAGCCTAAACAGTGATATCTTTATTCTTTATCATTCCCGATTCCCCATTCCCCCCATTCGTAATTCGTAATTCGTAATTCCCCATTCCCCATTCCCNNTGGCTATATAGGTTACTATGATCTTTTGGGTGTCAACATCTGACCATACTTTTGAAAGAAAGTCCCGTCCCCTGGTAGGGGAGGGATATTTCAGTGGAGATACCTTAAAACTTCAAATTGCCTAATTATTTCAGTATGTCGTAACTCATGCCCACTATCCAGCAACTAATTCGTTCTGCACGGGAACAGACTCAGAAGAAAACCAAATCGCCCGCCCTAAAGAGTTGCCCTCAAAGGCGGGGAGTCTGTACAAGGGTTTATACAACCACCCCCAAAAAACCTAATTCCGCGCTGCGTAAGGTGGCAAGGGTGCGGCTAACCTCTGGCTATGAAGTGACAGCATATATTCCGGGTATTGGTCACAACTTGCAAGAACACTCCGTAGTAATGATTCGAGGCGGTCGGGTGAAAGATTTGCCTGGAGTTCGATATCACATCATTCGGGGAACATTAGATACGGCGGGAGTCAAAGNNGTATGGTGCCAAGCGTCCTAAATAGGAGCTTTGAGTCGGGGCGAAGTTAAAAGTTGTGCTGGTGTTGTTGGCTCAAGACTAACAGCAGTTAGCCCTTGTTAACTTGTCCAAATCGCTAAAAATCTTAAATTATCTATTGTGTTGAGGAAGATACAATATGTCTCGTCGCAGAGTTGTACAGAAGCGTCCGATCCCAGTTGATCCGGTCTATAACAGTCGCTTAATTAGCATGATGGTACGTCGCATCATGAAACATGGAAAGAAATCCGTTGCCTTCCGGATCATTTATCAGGCGCTGAAAACAATCGAAGAAAGAACGGGTTCAGAGCCAATGGAGGTATTTGAAAAAGCCGTTCGCAATGCTACCCCCCTAGTTGAAGTCAAAGCCCGGCGGGTAGGTGGTGCAACCTATCAGGTTCCCATGGAAGTCCGTTCAGAACGAGGAACTGCTTTAGCCCTACGTTGGTTAATTCAATATGCTAGAGCTAGAACCGGACGTTCAATGGCAATCCGATTAGCTAATGAACTGATGGATGCTGCTAATGAAAGCGGTAGTGCCGTTCGCAAACGGGAAGAAACCCACCGGATGGCAGAAGCTAATAAAGCCTTTGCCCATTATCGGTACTAAAAAAATGGATAGCAGTGATATCCGTAAACGTATAAAATCTTAATAAAGGTTTAAAAAAGGAGGTAG
Organism: Planktothrix sp. UBA8402; assembly: GCA_003456035.1. Lineage (GTDB taxonomy): Bacteria > Cyanobacteriota > Cyanobacteriia > Cyanobacteriales > Microcoleaceae > Planktothrix. The sequence continues at coordinate 2,220 of DMPJ01000447.1, read as the reverse complement.
TTGTGGCACGTGCCGTCCCGCTTGAGAGAGTACGGAATATTGGTATTGCAGCCCACATTGACGCGGGCAAGACAACCACAACGGAGCGGATTCTATTCTACTCCGGCATGGTTCATAAAATGGGCGAAGTCCATGAAGGAACAGCAGTAACCGACTGGATGGCTCAAGAGCGGGAGCGTGGAATTACCATCACGGCTGCCGCGATTACCACCAGTTGGAAAGATCATAAGATCAATATCATTGACACTCCCGGTCACGTTGACTTCACCATTGAAGTTGAACGTTCGATGCGGGTGTTAGACGGTGTGATTGCTGTCTTTTGTTCAGTCGGTGGTGTGCAACCCCAGTCTGAAACGGTTTGGAGACAAGCGGATCGCTATAAAGTTCCTCGGATCGTCTTTGTGAACAAGATGGATCGCACGGGGGCTAACTTTTTCAAAGTTTATGAGCAAATCCGTAAGCAGTTAAGGGCTAATGCAGTTCCGATCCAGATCCCTATTGGTAGTGAAAACAACTTCCAGGGATTAGTGGATTTGGTAGAGATGAAAGCTTATCTCTACAACGACGACGATAAAGGAACGGATTTTCTGGTCACTGACGAAATTCCCCAAGCTGTCAAAGAGATAGCCGAGGAATATCGAGTGAAACTGGTGGAGTCGGTTTCTGAAACCGATGATCGCCTGATGGAGAAGTATCTCGAAGGAGAAGAACTGACAAACGAAGAAATTCGGACTCAGTTACGCAAAGGGACAATTGCTGGAAAGATTGTTCCGCTTCTGTGTGGTTCTGCTTTCAAGAACAAAGGGGTACAACAACTGTTAGATGCGGTGGTTGACTATCTCCCGGCTCCTTCGGAAGTTCCTCCGATCCAGGGCACCTTGGCAAATGGTGAGATTGACGTCCGTTATGCCGATGACGAAGCACCCTTATCGGCTTTAGCGTTCAAGATCATGGCTGATCCTTACGGGCGCCTGACTTTCGTTCGAGTCTATTCTGGGGTTCTGCAAAAGGGCAGTTATGTCCTGAACTCCAGCAAAGATAAAAAAGAACGGATTTCTCGCTTGATCGTTCTTAAAGCCGATGATCGGATTGAAGTGGATGAACTGCGGGCTGGAGACCTAGGGGCAGCCTTGGGCTTGAAAGATACCCTCACGGGTGATACCCTCTGTGATGATACGAAACCGATTATTTTGGAATCTCTGTTCATCCCCGAACCTGTGATTTCCGTGGCGGTGGAACCCAAAACGAAACAGGACATGGAAAAACTCTCCAAAGCTCTCCAATCTTTGTCAGAGGAAGATCCTACTTTCCGGGTTTCCGTTGATTCTGAGACCAACCAAACCGTAATTGCGGGCATGGGTGAACTTCATTTAGAAATTCTGGTTGACCGAATGTTGCGGGAGTTCAAAGTTGAAGCTAACGTGGGCGCGCCCCAGGTGGCTTACCGGGAAACTATCCGCGAATCGGTTAAAGCAGAAGGCAAGTTCATTCGTCAAAGCGGTGGTAAAGGTCAATACGGTCACGTTGTGATTACTCTCGAACCGGGGGAAGCGGGGAGCGGGTTTGAATTTGTTTCCAAAATCGTTGGTGGAACTGTACCTAAAGAGTACATTAACCCGGCGGAACAAGGGATGAAGGAAGCCTGCGAAACAGGTGTGGTTGCAGGTTATCCTCTGATTGATTTGAAAGCCACTCTGGTGGATGGCTCTTTCCACGATGTAGACTCCTCAGAAATGGCCTTCAAGATCGCTGGTTCTATGGCGTTGAAATCGGCGGCTAATAAGGCTAAACCAGTCTTGTTGGAACCGATGATGAAGGTTGAGGTGGAAGTACCTGAAGACTTCATTGGTAACGTGATTGGAGACCTCAACTCTCGCCGAGGCCAAATCGAGGGTCAAGGAACAGATCAAGGTATTGCCAAAGTTACGGCTAAGGTTCCCTTAGCACAGATGTTTGGTTATGCCACCGATATTCGATCCAAAACCCAAGGTCGAGGCATTTTCACTATGGAGTTCAGTCACTATGAGGAGGTTCCTCGTAGCGTGGCTGAAGCCATTGTTGCCAAAAATAAAGGCAACTAAATTGGCAATCGGGTAGTCGGGTTGGGGTTGACGGTTAATGGTTAATAGCCAATGACCAATCCCTGACCCGGTACCGACAATTATTTTTCTTGAAAACTTTCAATTCTTAACTGAAAATGGCACGCGCAAAATTTGAACG
>DMPJ01000103.1:2479-7977 GCA_003456035.1 Planktothrix sp. UBA8402 | reverse complement strand
GAACCCGTTTTAAGGTTATGGAATTTGCTTTAATGCTTGCTGAAGAACTTCTATTCCAGCATTAGTTAGATGAGCATTTTCACTAATATAACGTTTCCAGGCTTTTGTCCCTGGTTGTTGGGCAAATAACTCTAAAAAATGGCGAGTAATACTATTTAATTTTACCCCTTTTTTTAACCAATATTCAATATAAGAATACATTGCTTCTATGACTTCCTGACGGGTCAAAGGTGGTGTTTTTTCTCCATAAATTTCTTGATCCGCAGTTGCAAACAAATAGGGGTGATCATAAGCAGCGCGTCCGATCATAACTGCATCGACAAATTGCAGTTGATCTTTGGCTTCTGCTAAGGTTTTAAACCCGCCATTAATTTCAATTAATAGCTGGGGAAACTCTTGTTTTAAACGATGAACTTCTTCATATCTTAACGGGGGAATATTGCGGTTTTCTTTAGGACTTAAACCCTGTAACCAAGCTTTGCGAGCATGAATGGTAAATTGTTGACATCCGGCGTTAGCAACAATTCTCACAAAATCCGCCATATCTTCATATTTATCCTGGTCATCAATACCAATTCTCTGTTTAATTGTCACCGGAATATTAACAACTTTTTGCATTGCTTCCACTGCTTTAGCAACTAACTCCGGTTGCGCCATTAAACAAGCTCCAAAATTGCCATCTTGAACCCGATCACTGGGACATCCCACGTTTAAATTAATCTGATCATATCCCCGATCTTCAGCTATTTTAGCACAAGTTGCTAGATGATTCGGATTATCTCCTCCTAACTGTAAAACTAGGGGTTTTTCTTCGGGAGAAAATCCTAATAATTTATCTTGATCTCCATGTAAAATTGCCGCCGTTGTCACCATTTCGGTATAGAGCAAGGTTCGCCGAGTAATTTGTCGCATAAAATAGCGATAATGGCGATCTGTGCGATCCATCATCGGTGCAATACTCAGGGGATAAACCTGATTTAATCTTGAAATTGACGCTAGACTATTCATGGAGTTTAGGATTTTGTGGCTTTTAATTCTAAGGTAATTTTGATTTTTCCACTCACGGAGTTAGGAGGTTGCCAAGTTAACAGCGATCGCCGAATTTGATCAATAATCATTGCCTGTTTTATATTATTATCTAAATTTAGATTAGAGTCAAGATCATCAAAAATTGCTCGTTGCACATTTCCTTGATCAATAATCATTTCAAAAATCACTTTCCCATTAATTTCATTGGCTAAATTTAAGCCTTGTAAATAACGGTTTAGGTCATTAATTAGGGTGCGATCGCTAATTCCAGTAACTTCAACAACTGTTATTTTTACAGGGGTATTTTCGACTAAATTAATATTTGTGGGTTCCGGGCTTATTCCCTGAACCGGAGCGGGCGAGGGCGGTGGCGGCGGCGCAATTTCTGGACTACGTTGACTGCCATAATTATTATAACCAGATCCAGAACGAGTTGGCCCGAAATTAATAGCAGCAGATGAGGGTAATTGAGTGGGTTTGGGTGTGTCAAAAATACCGTCATAACTCACCCCTTGGGGCAATTCTAGGGGAACTTCTACGGTTTGACGAGTTCCATTGGGATCGACTCGAACTTCTTCGCTCACGGCGACAAAAGCGGTATATTCAGATAGTAATTGATAGGATAAAGCGGTGCGTGTTACTCCTTCAACCCCTGATTTTGTTTCCCCTGAAAACATTTGATTCATCAGTTCTTTAATTCTCGCCCGTCCCCACAATTTAGCAATAGCAATATTACCCGATTCGTTATTATTGATCTCAGGAAAATCAACGGGTAAGGTTTGTTCATAGCGATCGCCTTTTGCAGTTATTCCGGTAATTTTTAATAAGCCATTGCGACGATCTAATTTGCGTCCAAATAATACTAAGGGTTGATTATCAAACAAATCTGATAAGCTGATCGGATAAATTTCGGGTTTTAATCCTTCCCCTTGCCAAGTGATTTCTAAATCGGTTAGAATAGGGTTATTAATCTGTTTGAAAAAGTTTTCTACGACGGTTTCTGTGGGTTCATCTTGACGCACAATTTGCGTAGTTCCCCTGCCAATTTCTCCTAAACGATTAAGTAAAAAACGATTGACAGAACTTCCTACCCCAAAGGCGTAAAATCTATTTCCTGGTTTCAGTTTATTTTGCACTTCTGCAATTACTTCTTGATCATTTCCAATATATCCATCTGTTAATAGAACAATACTGCGTAAGCGACCCTTGGAGGGAGAAGGAAACTTCATAACAGCTTGGATTCCATTTAGTAATTCCGTCCCGCCATCGGCTTGTAATTGATTAATATAATTCAAGGCTTTTTGTCGGTTAGCCGGGGTATTTTCTAAGGGAATTTCTGATAAAGTATTGGTGCTATTGGCAAAATCAATAATATTAAAAGTATCTTCGGGATTTAATCCTTGAATAAATCTTTTCATTAATTCTTGAGATTTTTTCAGAGGTTCTCCTTCTTGGGAACCGGAAGTATCCATCAGAAAAATAACGTCTTTAGGAATAATTTGATTAGGATTATAACTAATTGCAGGTAACAAATAGGCGGCAAAATGTCCCCCCTGTTGATTCGCTTCTGTTAATACCGTTGCTCTGGTATTTTCTCCTGAAATTTGATATCTTAGAATCAGGTCTTTATTAGGAATTTGATCGGATTGATCTAAACTAACAAATATCCGATTTCCCTGCTGTTGGGTAACAATTTTATGGGAAGTTGAACGCACATTTTCAATCGCAACCCCGGCATCAATTTCCACATCAACTTGAATTTTATGGGGTGATTTTGCATCCTGTTCAATAATTGGGGAGGTGATCCGATCCGCATCGGGAACTTGATTAGTATTGGGTTGATTTTTATTAATTAATTGACCGGGAATATAACGGGGGCCAACCACCATTGGAAACACAAATTCATAGTTTCCCCCTTCAAATTTTAACTGATCAATATAGCGAATTGTTACGGATATTTGTTCGCCGGGTTGAATATTAGCTACAGACTGAGTAAATATATTATCTCGTTCTTGTTCTAATAATGCGGTGGTGCGACCTTGAGCTTTAGCCCGTTGATAGATTTCTTTGGCGCCTTCTCTGGTTTCAATTCTGGATTTTATGGTGCGATCGCCTATTTTAATTACCATCTGATCAACTGCTGCTTGATCAGGGAGAGGGAATACATAAATAGCTTCTAAAGGTTCTTTAAAAGGATTTTCAAAGGTTTGAGAAACTTCAACTTGTGAAACATTCCCGGAAATTTTAGCGTTAACTTTGGTTTGTTTTAGGGGAAAAACTTGGCTTTTAGTTGCAGATTGAACATATAAACCCCCTAATTGTTTCTCCGATGGTTGTTGAGGAAGTCGTGCCAATTTTAACTCGGAAGATTGACGATTCAACTGTTGAGGTAAACTGGCAAAAGTTGGGGGTGTATTTCCCATAAAATGTAAACCACTAAAAATCATAATTCCCAAGGAAAGTCTTGTTAAAGTTGATAAAGAGTTCATAAATAAAATTGTCATTATTTGAGTTAGACTATCAATTCAGTATACTAACTAAGACCCGATCATGATCATAAACGTTCCTGAACCAGATGACTTTTTGACATTCTTAAGACGACCGTAGGGAAAGTTACAATTTTCGTCTATGAATGATGATTGTATCGTTTTTTGCACCGTCTGAATCATCAAATTTTCCGGAAAATCCAGCCGGGACTCAATAAACGGCTATAATCCAAGGTGAGGTGATTAAAAAAACGATCTNNCAATTATTGATTTCTAATGCTGGCAAATAAACCCCCAATTCGGATTTTTATAAGTACGGGAGAAGTCTCTGGTGATTTACAAGGATCGATGTTAATTGAAGCTCTATTCAGACAAGCCAAAAATCAAGAAATCCCTATAGAAATTATAGCATTAGGTGGGGAAAAAATGGCGGCAGCCGGAGCAATATTATTAGAAAATACTACAGGAATTGGTTCCGTTGGGCTTTTAGAATCTTTACCCTATATTATTCCGACTTATTTAATTCAGCAAAAAACTAAACAATATCTAAAAATTCATCCTCCCGATATTGTGATTTTAATTGATTATATGGGGCCGAATATTGGCCTCGGAAATTTTATTAAAAATAACTTACCAAAAGTGCCTATTTTCTATTATATTGCACCTCAAGAATGGGTGTGGTCATTGGGATCAAAGAGTACGGAACAAATTGTTAAGTTAACTGACAAAATTTTAGCGATTTTTCCAGAAGAAGCCCGTTATTTTAAATCAAAAGGTGCTCAGGTAACTTGGGTAGGTCATCCCTTATTAGATCGGATGAAAACGGCTCCCAGTCGAGCAGAATCTCGGATCAAATTAGGGATAGAACCCGATGAAATTGCGATCGCTTTACTTCCGGCTTCCCGATGGCAAGAAATTAAATATTTAATGCCGATATTATTGGAAGCTGCACAACAAATTCAAGATAAAATTCCTGGGGTTAAATTTTGGATTCCTGTATCTTTACCCGCATATCAAAATGCTATAGAAACAGCTATTAAAAACTATCAATTAAATGCAGTTTTAGTTTCTACAAAATCAGGAAATTGTCAAACCTTAGAAGTGATATCCGCCGCTGATTTAGCAATTACCAAATCAGGAACCGTTAACTTAGAAATTGCTTTATTAAATGTTCCCCAAGTTGTGGTTTATCGGGTGAGTAATTTAACCGCTTGGCTGGTTCGTCGTTTCTTAAATTTTTCAGTTACGTTTATATCCCCTACTAATTTAGTCCAAATGCAAGCAATTGTTCCTGAACTTGTGCAAGAAGAAGTGACTCCTGAAAATATTGTGCGAGAAGCAATAGAATTGCTAACTAATCAACCCAAACGACAGGAAATATTAAATCACTATCAACAGATGAAACAAGCATTAGGAGAGGAAGGAGTGTGCGATCGGGCGGCGTTAGAAATTCTGAATAGTGTAAAATTGACATAAGATCAGATAAGATTTAAAAGGAGAATTACCTTGTCTATTATTGTAGTTCAGGATTTAACCCCCAGCCAAATCCAAGATTTAGAGCAACTCTATAAACTAGGATGGTGGAGTCATCAGAGAACCTTAGAAGATATCCAGAAAATGTTAACTCACTCCGATATTATTATTGGTTTAATTGATGATCAAACCCAAAAATTAATCGGCTTTACCAGAATTTTAACAGATTATATTTATCGAGCCATGATTTGGGATGTCTTGGTGGAGAGTTCCTATCAAAATCAAGGCTTAGGGAAACAATTAATCAATGAAATTCTGACTCATCGCGATTTACAAGAGGTTGAATTATTTCTATTGATCTGTTTACCAGAAATGGTTGACTTTTATGATAAATTAGGGTTTAATGTATCAAATAATGTTAAGTTAATGACTCAAGAAAAAATTCCTAATTATTGGGATTGTTAATATAGTGTTAAGCTGTTAAGAATTTAAACCGTATAATTTAGCGAG
>DMPJ01000103.1:0-2412 GCA_003456035.1 Planktothrix sp. UBA8402 | reverse complement strand
ATCCGTGAAATCCGTGAAATCCCTTTAAATCCGTGATTGATTTTTTATGGGCTTTATCTTTCAAAATTGGAAGAACTATCAACCTCATCATCCGAATAGTCTACGGGTCGATATTCAACATAATCTGTTGAATTATCATTCGGACGGCGATCTTCAGAATAGCGATACTCCGAAGAAGCAGAGGGACGACGGCGAGAACGGGGTGCATCAGAAGCAGAAGTTGTCCAATCCTCCCTATCTACCGAAGGCGATGCTGGAGGGCGGTTAGAGCGACTTTTGGGAGGTCTTTGTTGCCGTTCTCTAGGGGGTTCTCCCCAGTCCGAGGTCGGTTCTGGACGAGATTCTGGACGAGATTCTGAACGAGATTCTGGACGAGATTCTGGACGAGATTCTGGACTGGGACGACGTTTGCGTGGACGCTCCTCCGAAGCCGGGTAGTCAACGGCGCTACTTTTGCGACTAGAGGGACGCCGACGAACCGTATCATCCTCATAAGCATCGGCTCGGCTCAAACGACTATCACGACTCCCGCGAATTTGACGGGCCATCGGCTGATATTCGCCCGTTGGTTCGAGTTCGTCTAATTCGGCATCCACCCGATAAACGTCACTGACATAGCGTTCATCGTCTACAATTGGCCCTCGTTCCTTAGCTTGGACAACCGCAATTCCTCTGAGGCGAACACTTTCCACCGCAAAGAAAACAGCACTTCCAGTTAATAAAAATTGACCAAAGGCTAGAATAGGATCAAGTCGCCATCCTTGAAACAACAGAATCCCGCCACAGAGTAACGCAATGGCGGCAAAGAAAATATCATGATCCCGTGCTAGTTTTGGCCGCCAAGAACGCAGGAAATATAATGCAGCACCAGAAACCGCGAGGGCAATGCCCACTAAGCTGCTGAAATTTAAACCTAAATTAACCATTATTTTTTCTCCTATGCCAGTCCTATCTTAGCGATTTCTTTTGAAAATCTCTACTCACCGGAGCTTGGGGCTGGGTATTTTTGGCAATCATAAACATTAGGGGCCATTGATTCAGATCTAATTCTGATTCTTAGCCCCTAAGTGTATGGGTTCAAACAGGATTTTGGCAAGTATGCCTAGACCTGTCTCCAGATAACCAGTCTAGGAACGAATGACTTTATCTTTTTTGCTGATAAAAAGCAGACCGACGGTTGCAGGAACCACCACAATTAGGATTCCAGCCAGCAAACTATAGAAAAAGTTGATCAATGAAGGTGTCATAACAAATTTGATCCTTGTCTTAGATTGATTTCTTGGTTTACCATTTTAACAAAATTTCACAATCTTGAGCAGGTATTCCTCCATTTATGAGAAAACTTCCCAAAACAGTTAAAATTGATCCTAGAAACAGTAACAAAACTTAAAATATTTTTTCTGATCCTATGGCGACAACAACGATTTTAACCTGGGGTTTAGGTTTAATTCTGGGTTTGATGATCTTTTTGTTTATTTTCAGAATCGTCCTAACCTGGTATCCCCAAGTTAACCAGCAGCGTTTTCCCTTTCACCTAATTGTTTGGCCCACCGAACCCTTTTTAGTCATCACCCGCAAAATCGTTCCCCCCGTAGGAGGAGTAGATATCACCCCGATTATTTGGGTAGGAATATTCAGCTTGTTACGAGAAATGCTCCTGGGTCAACAGGGTTTATTAAGAATGATGTAGGTGAACTGGCAAAATCCAAAAGGATAAATCAGAGGTTAACCTTTGAATATTAGTTGATCAGGATTTAGATCAAAACGGTGTATTATGTGCGATATCCTGGCGGTTTTGTCCAGAATTTCACTAACAACTATATTGTCTAAGTTTATTTATGTTACGCCGAATTATTCAATTTTTCAACCGACTGATTCAACGACTGTTCGGGAAACAACCCACTCCTGCGCCCCCATCGGTAGAAACTGTTCCTACTCGCACGGATACGGAATATGAAGCCCTATTTCTGCAACTGTTGGACACCTTACAACCCGCCAGCAGTCGGGGACAAATTAAAGGATGGTTAATTGGTAATAGAGTTCAAGAGGCGGAATTAGTGGCTTGGTTGGAACGCTTTGGAACCCGACTACAGGAAACACCCAGCCAACACGAAGAAATCGCACGAAGAATGGTATTTTTAGCGACTCTGGATATTGGTGATTTAGGAAATGTTGCCGGAAGTATTGGGAGAAGCATCTTAGCACAAATAACTCCGCAAACAGAGGTAGTTACTTCAAATAATAGTGAGATTAAACCGATTATTGATGCAGAATTTATCGAGGATGGGGTCAGGGTTCCCGCTCCGGTGACTACTTCAGATAATATTAAGGTTGCTCCGATTATTAATCCAGAATTTATTGGGGATAATGTCGCTATTTCAACTGAACCAGAACCCCCAGTTTTTGAGGAAA
>DMPJ01000446.1:10982-13969 GCA_003456035.1 Planktothrix sp. UBA8402 | reverse complement strand
CGGATTTTGATTTAACCGCCGCTATTGAATTCCATCACCGTAAACAATCCAAAGCCACATTAATTTTAACCAGAGTGCCCAACCCGATTGAATTTGGGGTTGTGATTACCGATGAAAATAATCGGATTAATCGCTTTTTAGAAAAACCGTCCGCCAGTGAAGTTTTTTCCGATACAGTTAATACGGGAACTTATATTTTAGAACCGGAAGTTTTACGGTATCTTCCCTTTGATCAAGAATGTGATTTTTCCCAAGATTTATTCCCCTTACTCCTGGAAAAAGGAGAACCCATGTATGGGTTTATTGCTAATAATTATTGGTGCGATATTGGTCATTTAGACATCTATCGAGAAGCCCATTATGACGTCTTAATGGGAAAAGTTAAACTGAAAATTCCCTATCCAGAACGCGCCCCTGGTTTGTGGATCGGAGAAAACACTTTTATTGATGAAACCGCCGTGATCGAAACCCCGGTATTAATTGGTCGGAATTGTCGGATTGGCCCCAGGGCGCAAATTGAAGCCGGAACCGTGATCGGCGATAATATCACCATCGGGGCCGATGCCAATATCAAACGGCCAATTATTTGGAATGGGGCAATTATTGGGGATGATGCCCATTTGCGGGCCTGTGTAATTGCTAGGGGCGCTCGCGTGGGTCGTCGCGCCCATGTCCTAGAAGGGGCGGTGGTGGGTTCTTTATCCACTGTCGGGGAAGAAGCCCTAATTAGTCCAGGGGTGCGGGTGTGGCCGAGTAAAAAAATCGAATCCGGGGCGACTCTGAATATTAATTTAATTTGGGGGAATACGGCCCAACGCAATTTATTTGGTCAACGGGGGGTTCAAGGATTAGCANNTGATATTACCCCGGAATTTGCGGTTAAATTAGGTGCGGCTTTTGGATCTACTTTAAAACCCGGTTCTCTGGTGGCAGTTTCTAGGGATCAACGACCGATTTCTCGGATGGTAACTCGTTCTTTAGTGGCGGGTTTAATGTCCGTTGGTGTTAATATTATTAACTTAGATGCCACAGCAATTCCGATTACTCGTACCGCAATTCCGACCTTAAATGTGGCGGGTGGAATTCATGTTCGACTTTCCCCAGAACGGGCGGATTATATATTAATTGAATTTCTGGATAGTAAAGGAATTAGTATTACCAAATCTAAAGAAAAAAAGATCGAAGGAGCTTATTTTAAAGAAGATTTACGACGGGCGCAAATTCCCGAAATTGGTAATGTTAGTTATGCTATTGATTTAATAGATATTTATAGTACAATTTTTGGTAAACATATCAATAGCGAAATCTTACGCTACAGTAATGCGAAAGTAGTTATTGACTATGTTTATGCAGTTTCTGGGGCAATTTTACCGCAACTTTTAGCTAAATTTGGCTGTGATGCTGTGGTTTTAAATGCTAGTTTAAATCATACCGCCTTATCGGTTTCTGAAAGAGAAAATTTACTCGATCAATTAGGGAGAGTAGTAGAAGCTTTACGCGCTAATTTCGGGGCGCAAGTTTATGCCAATGGCGAACAATTTATGTTAGTAGATGAAACCGGAAGTCCGATTCGAGGAGAAGCTTTAACCTCTTTGATGGTAAATATGGTCTTAACTTCCCATCCCCGTAGTACGGTAGTAGTTCCGGTAAATACATCGGCTGCGGTCGAACAAATTGCCCGTCGTTACGATGCTAAAATCATCCGTACCAAGGCTAACCCCACCGCCTTAATGGAGGCTTGTAACCGCAATCCTAACGTGGTTTTGGGCGGCAGTGGCGATATGGGGTTTATCTTCCCCCAACTGCATCCCGGGTTTGATGCCATGTTTTCCATTGCTAAAATTATTGAAATGTTAACCAGTCAAGAGCGCTCCCTAACCCAAGTGCGGGCCGATTTACCCCATGTCGTCCATCGTCGCTATACCGTGCGTTGTCCTTGGACAGTTAAAGGGGCATTGATGCGACATTTAGTCGAAACCCATTCCCCCGAAAACCTAGAATTAATTGATGGGGTAAAATTAATTAACTACCAAGATGATAACTGGGTTTTGATTCTACCCGATGCCGGAGAACCCCAGGTTCATATTTTTGCTAATAGTGTTGATCGAGATTGGGTTGATACTACCTTGCGAGAATATCGGAATTTAGTCCATGATTTTGTGAATCAATCTCAAGGGATGGATCACGAAGAAGATATTTAAAGTTCAAAATTCATCAAAAACCGTTTGAATTTTTAACTAAAAATGTCATTATTAAAAAAAACTCAACTCCTTGAGAGAGTTTTATTTGGGGCGAGTGAGAACACTCGCACAGCAAACAAATTTATTGATCAAAAAATGAACAGTATTATTCTAATGGCGGAGATTATTCAAGATCCCCAACTGCGTTACACCCCCGATAACCAAATCGCCCTAACCGAAATGTTAGTTCAGTTTCCTGGAGTCCGGGATATCGATCCTCCCGCAACTTTAAAAGTAATCGCCTGGGGAAATTTTGCCCAAGAAGTTCACGAAAAATATCATCAAGGAGATCAAATCATCATCGAAGGTCGTTTGGGGATGAATACCATTGAAAGACCAGAAGGATTTAAGGAAAAACGAGCGGAATTAACCGCCCAACGGATTTATCCGGTACAGGTGGATCTTTCAAGACAACCCCAAACTTTCGATCCCACCACCACCACCCAAAACAAAGTTGTTCCCTTGGGATCTCGTCGCGCGGGCACTCCTCCCCCCTCTGCTGATGAATCCCTAGAGTCCCGTCGTCCCCCAGCAAATTCTACCCCCCCTAGAACAATTCCTCCCGATGAACCCAATAATCCCGATTACGACCCGATTCCCTTTCTCCGACCCGTTTCATTCCAGACTGTTAAAATGGGATTGGTTGACTTTTGGGAATGGGAAATGAATTGTCCCCGGGTTGGGTTTGAGTGGAGAAAATTTTAATTAACCTAAGTTAGATGGAGTGCGATCGCTCTTTTTTTAAGA
>DMPJ01000446.1:0-10907 GCA_003456035.1 Planktothrix sp. UBA8402 | reverse complement strand
TAAAAGAAAGTGCGATCGCGATGAAAAGATTTCGGTTTTAGTATCAATCACTTCCTTCAAAAACAGAATTTAACTACTTTGGGAGGATTGCCCCAACAGGCGATATCGTCGGGGGTCGGGATTTTATGTTCTTTACCGTTATTATTCTTTTTAGGTAAAGGAGGTAAAGGTGCAAAACCTCCCCCAGCCCATTAAGTTCCGTAGGGGCGGGTTCCGTAGGATTTCTGTTAATAATGAAATATCTTGCTAAACCCGCCCCTGATCTGATCGTCGTTCTTTTGAAGCCATGAAACTGTATTATGCTGGCAGTCAGTCTAATTCCTAGCATGATGAACGCGATCGTTTTTGCCTATATTTGGACTGTGACGCAGAGCCTTGCGGTTGTCACTGTTTATCACGCTGCCTTTGATGAAATTCGTGATGCGATCGCAACCTCGATTGGGTTTGGGCCTCTGGTTGAAATCTGGCAGATGCTAACGTTGATCATATTAGGCGGATTATTGCTGTGGAAGGGGAATTGGAAGCAGTTAGCTGCGAGGAAAACATGAGAAAGTTACTAATTAATTCTGTCACAGGCGAACAACTTAGTGCGATCGCATTCTTCAAAAAAATTATATGATAGACAATAACCCAATTTAAAAGCAATTTATGAACGTTACCGATATTCGCAATCAAGTTAAACAGTATGTTGATCAGCTATCTCCTGAAAAACTGATGGTAGCTGCGGATTTTTTATCGTATTTAGCAGAACGAGAAAGTCAGGAAGCAACAGAAGAATTACTAAAAATTCCTGGGTTTAAAGAATCTTTTGAAAAAGGCAAGGAAGATGTTTTAGAAGAACGATTGATTTCTGTTGATAAACTCAAACGGAAATATTAATTTTATGTATGAAATTGTTATTAATCGTGAAGCTCAGGACTTTTTTGAAGAAGCATCTGCTTCCCTTCAGAAAAAGTTAGATCGCTGTTTTCATACAATTAAAACTTACCCTCGTTACCATCCTAATATTAAACCCCTTAAAGGCGAGTTAGCTGGATATTATCGTTATCGTGTTGGAGACTATCGAGATGTCTATTCTATTAATGAGGAAAAACAGCAAATTATAGTTATTGTGATTGCACATCGCCGTCAAGTGTATGAATAATCTTGAATACCTTATGCCATCTCATACCGCTATAATACTTAGGTTGGGTTAACTGCGATCGATCCTGTTGAAACCGGGTTTCTTGAAGAAATGCGATCGCTCAAATTTTAAAACAATCACCATAAAATCTGCAATATATTACCAAATATTAAGCTGTATGGCAAAGAGTCACAACTAAAGGGCGGAAAAATGGTTTCCAGGTGGGCGTCTGTGATACCATCACTGATGAGTAAAAAAATAACATAGATTGGGAGAAGACCGTTGACACTACGGGTTGCTGTTGTTGGTTCTGGCCCTGCGGGTGCTTCCGCCGCCGAGACGCTAGTTAAAGCAGGTATTGAAACTTACCTGTTTGAACGCAAGCTGGATAACGCTAAACCCTGTGGTGGCGCGATCCCGCTTTGTATGGTCAGTGAGTTTGACTTACCTGCTTACGTCATTGATCGGCGGGTGAGAAAAATGAAAATGATCTCTCCCTCAAACCGTGAGGTTGATATTGTCATTGAAAATGAAGACGAATATATTGGAATGTGCCGTCGGGAAATTCTCGATGGTTTTATGCGCGATCGCGCCGTCTCTTTAGGGGCAATTTTAATAAATGGTACTGTTCATCAATTAAAAATTCCTCAAACCAATTCTGCACCTTATGTGCTGCATTACCATGATCATGCAACGGCTGAGGGTGGCGTCGGTACACCGAAAACCTTAGAGGTGGATGTAGTAATTGGGGCGGATGGGGCTAACTCCCGCATTGCTAAAGCTATTGATGCTGGGGATTATAATTATGCGATCGCTTTCCAAGAACGCATCCGTATTCCCGAAGATAAAATGGCCTATTATGAAGATCGGGCGGAAATGTACGTTGGTAACGATGTTTCTCCTGACTTCTACGGTTGGGTATTCCCCAAATATGACCACGTTGCTGTGGGCACTGGGACAATGAAACCCAACCAAGCCATGATCAAACAATTACAAGCGGGAATGCGCGCCCGGGCTGCTCACCGCATCGAAGGCGGTAAAATTATTAAAGTCGAAGCTCACCCCATCCCTGAACATCCCCGTCCCCGTCGGGTTGTGGGACGAGTCGCTTTAGTTGGAGACGCCGCCGGGACGGTAACGAAATCCTCTGGAGAAGGTATCTATTTCGCCGCCAAGTCTGGCCGGATGTGTGCAGAAACTATTGTGGAAATGAGCAATAGCGGTAAGCGCATCCCGACTGAAGCGGATCTGAAGCAATATATTAGACTCTGGGATAAGAAATATGGAATTACTTATCTAGTGTTGGATATTCTGCAACGGGTCTTTTATCGCACGGATGCTACCCGTGAGGCTTTTGTGGAAATGTGTTCGGATAAGGATGTGCAGAAGTTAACTTTTGATAGTTATTTGTACAAAACTGTTGTTCCGGCTAACCCTTTAACACAGATGAAAATTACCGCAAAAACCTTGGGGAGTTTGTTACGCGGCAGTGCGTTAGCACCTTAATTAGTTATCAGTTGTAGGGGCGGAACGGCGATTTAGGTAATTAACAAATATCTAACACCAAGCCTGATAACTGGTAGGGGCAGGTTCATTCAGATTTAGGTAATTAACAAATATCTAACAGAATCAGTTGTACGGGCGGGTTCATCGAGATTTAGGTGATTAACAAATATCTAATAGAACCAGTTGTACGGGCAGGTTCATTCAGATTTAGGTAATTAACAAATATCTAACAGAACCCGCCCCTACTAATGATAACTGATTATAAGGTAAATTAAGTATGAGTCCAACAAACCAGTCTGAGACACAACTAAATACGGCGGAGATTTTGCAATTAGTACAACAGGAAAAAACGGCTACCTTGAGTCATTTAGTTTCTAGTGTTGTCCATGAAATCAATAATCCCTTAGGGTGTATTACTGGAAATATTACTTATATTAAAGATTATGTTAAAGATTTATTGAATTTAATTGAATTATATCAAGAACATTATCCTAATCCGGTAGATGAAATTACCGATGAAATTGATTCTATTGATTTAGAATATTTAATTGAAGATGTGCCGAAATTGTTAGCTGCAATGGAAAATGGCGCTCAACGGTTACATCAAATTAGTAATTCTTTGCGGACATTTGGACGATTTGAAGGCGATCGCCAAGTCTTATTTAATATCCATGATGGCATTGATAGTGTATTATTAATGTTAAAAAGCTGCTTCAAAGGCACTAAAATTAGAGCTCCGATTGAAGTTATTAAAAACTATGGAGAGATTCCTGAAATCAACTGTTATCCAGGGCATTTTAATCAAGCATTATCCTATATTATTGTCAAAGGAATTAATGCCTTAGATGAAAAAGCCGAAGCTCAACCTTCAGACCCAGCCTTTAAACCCACAATTACCATTAAAACTAGCTTGAATCAAGGTGATGTGATCCTATCAATTCAAGATAACAGTTTAGGAATATCTGAAGAAATTAAAAATACAATTTTTGATGATTTCTTAATTACAAATCCTAGGGAAAAAGGAATAAAAATTGGTTTATTGGTGAGTCGTCAAATTATTGAAGACCGACATCAGGGGAAAATTAAATGTCAGTCATCAGTAGGAATAGGAACGGAATTTATCATCGAACTTCCGACCGTACAAGTATAATCTTGCTCTGGTAAGAATTTAAACAGATAGTTTTAGCTTTGCAAGACTGTCTTTAATATCCTCCAACGGTTGAAATTTCAAAGTTGTCTTAAAAAGTCCCACTCATGAAACCATACTGATCTATCTACAGCTTTAAGTAAATCCAGAAAATCAGTTTCTATATCAAATTCTATATCAAATGGAATACTATACGCTTGTAAAGCTTCATTTAATATCTTTTCAACATCTTCTTTTCTAGTGAGTTTAAAAAACTCTCGATTTTCCAGAGTATTGTTAACATAATCTTGATAGGACGTTATAAGAAAAAGGTCATCTGTTTTGATCACATCTAGTTTGAGTTCTCCACAACATTTTTTAATGTTTTTATATCTGAATATTGTCTGGTTAACCTTTTCTTGGTCATTAACACATCTTTCTTCTAAATCGTGTCTTATATTCTGATATGCAGTATTCAAAGATCCCAACAGTTCTTCTTGATCAATATCCCGGGAATACTTATTTTTTATCCATTTTACTAATAAACGACTGAGTAAATCTAAATCCGTCAGCAAAATCGCTTCAAACGTATAAGATTGTGGAATATAGGTTTTTAAACGTAGTTTTACTTCCATTTCTTGAGCAAGTTTTACACAATCGTCATCTATCAAAAAATCCCTATCTATAATTAAAACAGATTTTTCCCACAGAGTTTTATTNNTATTGTTTTTGATAGCAGAAAAAACCGTTTTATAGTGTAGTATTTCTTTAAAAACATGGCTAATTCCATTTAATACCCAAAAAACATATTTTTTCGTATTTCTAGGGGATACACTTTTTTGCAAAAGCAAATCAATTGCCCTAGCATCATCTTCACCCTCCACAAAAATTAAGTGATCAGCTTCAATCGCATTAATAAAGTCTAAACCATTGGTACTTCCCAAAGAACTGATGATAGGATTGGTCGGAATAGGATAAATACCCTTAAAACGCTCGCCTAATCTATTGATTTCCGTATGAATCAGGGGTTGATAATAATTTTCAGGGCTATTTTGATCTAAATGAAATAAATGATCTAGGGATGAATGCCGAATGATGGCTTCATTATGGGTCGTGATTAATAATTGATTTTGGTTAGAAAACCTCGTGAGTATTTCTAGTAAACGCTTTTGAATATCCCTGTGAATATGACTATCCGGTTCATCAAGCAAAACTAGATTCAGATCAGTTCTCTGTTCAGAGTAATAGAAATTTAACAAAATTTCTATTATTTGTAATGTGCCACTTCCCAATAAAGCAATATCTTTTTCAGTATCTCTACTATTGAGCTTATAATTGACAATTACTCTGGTATCCTTCTGAATATCGCTAGGAGTCAAAAACTCGATTTCTTCTTGATTATTAAACAAAATATAAGACAAATCAGAAAGGAAATTGTTATATAATGATAAATCTTGTTGCTGACGATACAAAGAATATAAACGGTTACGCAGTACAGTTGCAGACTCTCTCTTTTGAATCACTTCTCGAAGTTGAGGAGGAGTCACAAATTTCTCTCGTTGACGAATGGCTAACACAGGGGAAGCGTAGTATAATCCTATAGGGTAAGGCAAATTCCTAAAAAAGCTATTAAACTTTTCAAAGTCATAAGTCTTAAAATTAATTAGTTCAATAACATAATTTAATCCAGAAGCTCCGATTTTAAACCCTATTTTTATCTGTTCATTTTGATTTTCTAATTCTGTATAAATTTCTATTTTTTTAGTTTTATCACATTGATAAAAAATATCTTCAAAATTAGGATTACAAACGCTATTGATTTCTTCAAAAGGGAAATACTTTTCCTGAGTATTCCCCAGAATATAATCTCCTTTTCTATAGTTTGTAGTTCCTCGCCCTGCCTGACGAATCAATTTATTAAAGCATTCATGCCACAGAGCAACGACTTCCAGAATGGTTGTTTTACCCGAATTATTTTTACCAGTAAAAATATTTATATCAGAATTTAATTGAATCTTGACATCTTGAAAAGATTTAAAATTTTTAATCTGAATTTCCTTGATGTGCATATTTTTATTGTCAAGTTCTAGCTTGCTATATCTGGTTATGCAGCTTTATCCTGATTGCCTGAATTAATACCCGATTTTCGATTATCGATCAAATTATAACACATTTTATGCTTAAATTGAAGAAAGTCCAGTTAAACAATCAACCTCCTCAACTTCTATGGTACAAATTCGTCGTCGTCAGCCTAATCCCGCCGTTGAAGTCTTATGTTTACGCTATCAAGTCGCTATCCCAGGTGCAGAACCCCAGAACATTTTAGAGGAAATTGTCTGGTATAAAGAAAAAGAAATTACCGACCTCCGCGAACGTTTACCCCTAGAAAAATTAAAGCAAAAAGTCGATACTATTTCTACCCCGCGTAACTTTTTTGCAGCCTTAAAACAAAGTAAAACTCAACCTGCGGTGATTGCAGAAGTTAAAAAAGCCTCCCCCAGTAAAGGAGTAATTAGAGAAGATTTTGATCCGGTTGCGATCGCTAAATCCTATCAACAAGGAGGAGCCTGTTGTCTATCGGTTTTAACTGATAAAAAATTCTTTCAAGGCAGTTTTGATAACCTGTCTAAAGTTAGGGATGTTGTTGATTTACCCTTACTTTGTAAAGATTTTGTTATCTATCCCTATCAAATTTATCTGGCTAGATATTATGGAGCCGATGCGGTTTTATTAATTGCGGCAATTCTCTCCGACCAAGACCTGCAATATTTCCTAAAAATTGCTAAAGTTTTAGGGATGACCGCTTTAATTGAAGTGCATACCCTCGAAGAATTAGATCGAGTATTAACCCTCGATGGTGTTAACTTAATTGGCATTAATAACCGCAATTTAGAGGATTTTTCTGTCGATTTACAAACCACTTGCCAATTGTTACAAAGCCGACAATCCCAATTACAATCCCGTGATATTTTAGTAGTGAGTGAATCAGGACTGTATACCCGTGAGGATCTAAGTTTAGTCACCCAAGCCGGGGCTGAAGCCGTTTTAATTGGAGAATCTTTAATCAAGCAACCCGATCCCGGTATTGCCTTAAATCAACTGATTGCCACTTAGTGATATGATTGGAAGATAATTACGAATTACGAATTACGAATTACGAATTACGAATTACGAATTCGTAGTTCGTAATTTAACTAACGGATTCTTATTCTCGCTTATGTTAATTCAATAAGTTAATCCAAAAGGGATTAATGAATCACAAGGCATAAAGGGTTAAATTACGAATTCGTAATTTCTAATTCGTAATTCGTAATTCGTAATTTAGCTACTGACGCAAAACACCGAACCCTTATTAATTGAAACAGACAATGGACGATAAATTAATGTTGATGATTCCAGGGCCAACTCCGGTTCCTGAACAGGCTTTATTAGCGCTGTCCAAACACCCCATCGGACACCGCAGTGGCGATTTTTTCAAAATCATGGCCGAGGTGACAGAAAACCTGAAATGGTTACACCAAACCCAAAATGATGTGTTAATTCTAACCGTTAGTGGCACCGGGGCAATGGAAGCCGCCATTATTAATTTCCTCAGTCGGGGAGAAAAGGTATTATGTGGTTCTAATGGTAAATTTGGAGAACGTTGGGTTGAAGTCGCCACCGCCTACGGGTTGGAAGTTGATACCGTCACCGCCGAATGGGGAAAACCCCTCGACCCCGAACAATTCCGGGCTAAATTAGAAGCGGATACCAATAAAGAAATTAAGGCAGTTATTATTACCCACAGCGAAACTTCTACGGGGGTAATTAACGATTTAGAAGCCATTAATCGCCATGTAAAAGCTCATGGGGCGTTAATGATTGCGGATGCTGTTACCAGTTTAGGAGCGTTTAATCTTCCTATTGATGAATGGGGGATTGATGTAGTGGCTTCTGGTTCCCAAAAAGGCTATATGATTCCCCCGGGTTTGGGATTTGTTTCGGTGAGTGATAAAGCTTGGGAAGCCTATAAAACTGCTAACCTCCCGCGCTATTATTTGGATTTGGGATTGTATAGCAAATCGGCGAAGAAAAATACGAATCCTTTTACTCCTCCAGTGAACTTGTTTTTTGCTTTACAAGTCACTTTACAAATGATGAAAAAAGAAGGGTTAGAGAATATTTTTGCCCGTCATCAACGGTTAACTAAAGTTACTCGTGAGGCGGTTAAAGCCCTGGGATTATCGTTATTTGCCGCCGATGAATGTGCAAGTCCGGCGATTACGGCTGTTGTTCCTCCTGATGGCTTAGATGCTGAAGATATTCGGGCTATTGTTAAGAAGAAATTCGATATTGTCTTAGCCGGAGGACAGGATCATCTTAAGGGTAAGATTTTCCGCATTGGTCATTTAGGATTTGTCAGCGATCGCGATATTTTAACGGCGATCGCATCTTTAGAAGCGGCTTTGCAGGAACTCGGTTATCAAGGATTTACTCCGGGTGCGGGAGTGGCTGCGGCGGCCCGGGTGTTAGCAGAATCTTAATTTAGTTTTTGAGAATTCTATGGGTGGGCATTGCCCACCTTTTCTTATATTGAGATTTTAAGCAGTTTCTAACCAGTCAAAAATTTTATCTAACTGTTCTAATGTAACTAAACCATATTGCCACAGAGTCATAGATACGGGACTGGGATCTTGATATTGATGTTGAGAGTTTGTGGGATGATTAGCTCGTTCTGCCATCGCAATTGAATCCGCAGATAGTGATAATTCGTCCTGCAAAAAATGGATGAACCGAGAGTAGTTACTTGGTGTCATTCTAACATTCACCTCCTAATTTAATATTGATTCAAGGGTTAACAAAATTTTTTTTAATAAAATTGGCTAATCGCCTTTTTTTATAGATTGATATACCGATCAACTCTGAGGTTTTTAACTTCAGAACATTGAGCCGTATCTATTGATTTAGCCAGAGAAAAACTTAAGTATTACTAAATTGTTTACTCAGTTTTCTTCCCACGCATCTACATTAGCTGCGATTGAAATTCCGCACAATTTAGAAATAGCCAGATTATCTTCTGTCACAGGTTCGCTTTTTCAAAGAATGACGAACCCATAGAACAGGTGAAACCTCAAAATTAATCTGTGATCAGAAACAACGGTTTCCCTGTCAAACAAGAGAAATCACGGGACTCTAAACCTTAGAGCCACAATGTTATTGTCACCAAACCCTAGCTCGTTCACTGAAGCGAACTTTACTCAAAATCAGCCTTGACAATCAATGATTGTCGTGAGTCAATTTCCTTGGCCCGATGAACGTCTCCTCACACCTAAGAAGAACGAATCAACTGTTTGACATACTCCCGGTGTTAATCTTCGATATAACCGGGGATTCTTAAATTCACATTTAAGAGTTTCTGTTTCGCCGACTCTTGGCGTTTAACTGTTGATCCTTTTAACAGTGATCGAATAAACAGATTAACAAATTTATCTGCTATCGTGTAGACCTTAACATTAAAGTTTTAACAAATTACATGAACTTTTGTAAAGTTTTTTAAACTTAAAGCTCAGGGCTGAGAATTCACAAAGCTGATCGGGATGCGATCGCCCACTTTTACACCCAATTCCTGAGAACGTCCGCCCCGTAATTCAATCACCTGATCTACCGGAAGATTAGGGCCATAGGTGGGACAAGGTTCCTGCTGACAAGGGGGAGCATTGACCTGAATGGCTTTAACGACGTCATTACGCAGAAAAATCATATCCAGGGGCATTTTGCAGTTTTTCATCCAAAACCCGACAACGCCAGGTTGAGCCAAGGGAAATAACATTCCCCGATCATCAGCTATATCGGTTCTATACATTAAACCTAATGCTTGCTGCTGGGGAGTTTTAGCTACTTCAAGCCCAATAACCTGGCTGCCAATTTTAGCCTTGGCCGTAATTGGTAACATTTGACCCCGATTTTCTTGGGTTATTATCGGAGACTGAGAAACCGAAGTTCCTAAACTCACAGATTGTGCTGTTGAAACCGATGATAACAAAGGTGAACAGCTAACTAATAAGACACCGACCATCCCCAAGCCCATGGAAACTAAGACTTTTGGGATAGAAGCCCGGATTAAACCCGCCCGAAATTCAACTAACAGTTCAAGGTTCAAGGTTCTTAGAAAACTTGTATCCTCAGCGACAAAAGATTATATCGCATCTTAGACAATTTTGATCACGGATTTAAGAGGATTACGCAGATTACCCATTACCCATTACCCATTCCCTATTACCCATTACCCATTCCCTATTACCCATTCGTAATTCGTAATTCGTAATTCGTAATTCCCATTACCCATTACCCGTCTCTGAGGACATATCCCACCCCTCTAACCGTTTGAATTAGGCGTTTTTCCCCTTCGTCTTCAATTTTGAGTCGTAAATAACGAATGTAAACTTCTATAACGTTAGACTCTCCCAGAAAGTCGTAACCCCAGACATTCTCTAAAATTTGTTCCCGGGTTAAGACTTCTCGTGGATGTTCCATCAAATATTTGAGTAACTCATACTCCTTCATGGTTAGATCAATAGTTCTACCATTGCGGAGTGCCCTTCTGGTGGCTAAATCTAAGACTAATTCCCCAAACCGTAATTGTTCGTTACTGCTAGTTGCAGGTTGCAAATAGAGATTTACCAGTTCTAAAAAAGTTTCTGTCCGATAGGGTTTTAAAAAATAGTCATCCGCGCCCGACTCTAAACAGGCAATTCGATCTTCTATGGCATCTTTTGCCATTAAAAGTAACAAAGGTATCCGGCTGCCCAAATCCCTTAAATTACTACAGACAGAAAGTCCCGACTCACCTCCCAATAGTCGATCAATTACTATTAATGCGGGTTCTAATTCCGTTGCTTGATGTAACCCGGCTGTGCCGTTATTAACCACAATCGGATAATAACCTGCTGCTTCTAAATCTAAGCTAATCTGTTGAGCTAACAGTTCATCTGGCTCAATAATTAAGATCGAAGGATGCTGTTCTAACCCCAACTTATTCATTTACTTGTTTTGTTTTGATCAAAAAATCTAAAACAGTTTTAACACTTTTTTTTGACTATTTAGCTGTTGGTGCGTGCGCGTTGCTTACGCACCCTACAAGCTACAAGCTGTTGGTGCGTGCGCGTTGCTTAC
>DMPJ01000040.1:5194-5412 GCA_003456035.1 Planktothrix sp. UBA8402 | reverse complement strand
TCCAAGGTTGGCAGCGTGGGGATGGAGGGTTAGATGTAATTGAAATCTCTGAAAATTATGTTAGTCCTCGCCTGGGGATTCGTTTTGAAGTTTCAGAAGCAGAACTACAAATCTATCGCCCTGATGGGGCAAAATTCTTGTCTTATGTGGAAATTAATCAACAGTTAGAACAGGAAATTCAACGGGCTGAAACTGAACGTCAACGGGCTGAAACTGAA
>DMPJ01000040.1:0-5158 GCA_003456035.1 Planktothrix sp. UBA8402 | reverse complement strand
GGTCAACGGTTAGCAGAACGTTTGCGACAAATGGGAATTAACCCAGATGAATTAGATTAAGGGTTAAAACTTGCTAAGATTAATGTTAGATCATCATCGGTTCTTTGTGTTAACCGAGGAGAACGCAAAAACCCCATTAACTGTTCTTGAGCATCGGTTTCATCTGTTATAGTTTCTACAAATTTAAACAGAGGAGAATAGAAGGGATGATGGGGTTTTCCTTCTGGCATTTTTAACGCTAACATTTGTAAACCATCGGAAAAAGCTGCTAAATATTTTGGTTGTCCTAACCAGAGGTTAAATTGGGCATTTTCAACCGCATTAGGAGCAATTAAAAATACTGTTTCGTTTAGATATTCTCCCCTGGTTGGTATGGTTAATTCCAGAATATTTCCGGTTTTATCTTCCACAACCATCGCCCCATCTCCCACTTGAGCAACGGCGACTAATTCCGGTGTGGCTATACCGATAATTAAAGTAGTTGCTAACTCTCTAACTTCCGTTTCTTGGATAATAGATTCGGCTTCAATTGCAATTTTAGCAGCATTTAAAGCATCTTTTAGATAATCTTCCCAAGCAATATTTTTAATATCAATATCAACAGAATTAATCTGTTTCTCCAGAGTAAATAAGGCTATTTTAACCGCAATATTCGCTCCTAAATCCGCTAATTTTGCCGAACCTGCTCCATCAGCTACAGCAAAAATTAATTGATTATTAGATAACCGTTTATAACCCTGAGCATCCTGACAGGGAATATTTTGTTTTTCATGACTTTTTCCGGTAACAGATGCTGAAACAACTTGCCAATGAGCGATTAAATTCATTGTGATTTTATATAATTTAACGATGGACAGAAAACTCCTATTTTTTATGAATAATTGCTTAAACACTTCCCCATCCTGGAGGTGGTAAAGCCACTTGTTCATCAACTTTAGAATGGGAAACGGTTTGCATACTTGTAGATAACCAAATAAACATTTCTCTAAAGTCTAAACCCCGCAATTTTAACGGAGTTCTCTGGACAATTTGAGCTAATTTATCCAAATTTGCTCCTTCAACTCCAACGGCAAAAAAAGCCACCTGTTTTTTAAATTCTTCCTCTTGAATTCGTCTAGTTGCTTCTTCTGTCACCCGGTCATTTTCTCCTTGGGGTTCACCATCGGTAATCATAAATACCCAAGGACGATAATAGGTAATACCATTATTACGATATTCTAACTTTCTCGCTGCCACTAAATCTAAAGATTGGTTAATAGCAGTTCCCATAAAAGTTTGACCTTGGGCGGTTAATAAAGGCGGTTCAAACTGATCAGCAGTAACGAAATCCTGTAAAATTTTAACTTGATTATCAAAGGAAATAATCGCCACTTCCACCCGTTTTTTAGCGAGTTCATCCCGAATTAAATCGTTTCTAAACGCCATCAGTCCATCGTTTAAGGCGTCAATGGGAACTCCTTGCATTGATGCGGAAGTATCCAACAACAACACACAGGGACACCGAGGTTCAGGATTTTCTGCAAATTCAACGGCTTCGTCTAATCTCATAATTGTGATCTGTTCTGCTTACAATCAATAGAATATGCACCATTATATCCTAATAATTGTCTCAAAAATTGATAAAATATAACTGTTCCTTGAGACTGAAGCCAAAATTCATGGAAAAATAAGAATTAACAATAGTACCTGACAGATTAGGAGGTTAATCGTGAGTAAATTTCAGCTATTCGATGCAGTTCAGCTAATTGAAACAATTCCCTTAACTGATGGAGGAGTAGCATCTATTGGGACAGTGGGTACAATTGTGGAAGTTTTAAAAGCAGGTGAAGCCTATATTGTTGAATTGTTTGGAAATTGGGTTAAATATGATCACGAAGGAAATTTTATCCCAGCAAAATCAGAGGAATTGGAATCTTTTATGGAAACTATTGGGGTAGAAATTGTTAATCCTCAGCAAATAATTTTAACAGCTTCTGCGGATCAATTTCTGAGTGTACGAGAACAGTTAACATTAGTTTTAGATGATTTATCAGAGGATTTGATTTTAGAAGTCCGAGATTTTGCTGAATTTTTACAGCAAAAACACTTAAATCGGCTAGGATAAATTAATAGAACTCCTGCGGAAGTAATTTGATTATTTCCAATCTTCCCAAGACTGATTAAAAATAGACATTCCTGGGAATAAAATCGGATTATTATTGCTTTCTAATAACCGTTGTAACTCCTCTAATATTGGTTCTTGATAGGGTAAATCATCGACTAATTGATAGGGAAAAACCTGTTTTTCTAAGCTAAATGCTGCGGTAGTTCCCGCCGCCGCCCCAACAGACCATTCAAAGGAATGAACCCGATAAGCCGCCGCCGCAATATGACTGGTAGCGATACTTTTTCCTGCTACTAATAGATTATCAATTTTTTGCGGAATCATAGCTCTTAAAGGAATTTGGAAGGGATAAGCTTGTCCCTGACCGCGACGTTCTCCTTCCCGTTCTGTATTTCCTGGGGTTTCCGGTGGACTTAGGGTTAAACAGGGGTGAAAATCAATCGCATAATGACCAATTCCTACGGTATCAGGATAAATTGTAGACCGAGAACGGGGTTTAATTTCTGCAATGGTTTTTTCTCCAGAAAAAGCGGGTAAACTATCTAATTTTCCTAACTCTAACCAAAGCAGTCTATAGGCTTCGGGAGTTAAATTATTGGTATACCAATCTTGACGAAAGTTATTCCGAGAAATATCAATTTCTGATACCATAAATCCGTTTTTTTGACCATAAGAAGGACGACCAACAATTCGTCTTCCTTCTCGGATATAGGGATATTTTGATAACCCATGAACGGTTCCCATCGGAGAGTTTAAACCGGATAAATAGCGATAATTAGGATATTTTTGTTTAACACCTTCACCTAGTTGGGAGTCTGTAGTTCCTGCTACTAACCAATAGAAAAACCCTTGGGCATTTTCCTCTCCTTTTCGCAAGGTTTCTGTTCTTAATCCGCCTTTCCATCCGCCGGGTTCTAGTTGACCTGTTGCTTCTAATTGAGATTGTGTTAAAATTAAGTTATCCGCCGAGGTTCCGGGTCGATAATCATTTCCCCAAGTCCAATTTTGCATAGTAATATCCCCTGGATAAATCGGCCATTCCCTGGGATTTGCTGAACGTTTTTCTTTGGGATTCATACTATGAATTCGCCGATAGGTATAAACTAAATTAAAATTGGCTAATCGGGGTAATTCATAACTATAATAGGGAGCATATTGTTCATAGAATGGCGGTTTTTCATGGATTTGGGGATTTTTAGTCGCCTCCATTGCAAAAGTATAGGTAAATCCTTGAGTACAATAGGGATCTTTTGTAATACTAGATGCGGTGGGTTCTTGAGAAGAACGGGGATCAATTCCGAGTTGATGGGGAATATTAGTTAAGCCAATAATTTCTCCGGTTTCTGTTGCTTCAATAATATACCAATCGGCTCCTTGATTAGCTTTTCGTTTAGGAATAAATCTAATAATTGTTTTATGTAATTGTGGGGAATTTTCATACTCATAAGCATGATCAATAATCGCAGATAAAGGTTTTGTATTTAAGGGCGGTTGTCCGGGAGCAGAAATATGTTGAATGGCGATCGCTTCTATAATTTGGTTGTCAACAATTGCCATATCTTTAATTACAGTAGCGGGAAACCAGTGTAATTTTCCTTTGCCTTTCTTTTCAGCTTTTTCAAACATTTTTAATAAGATTTCATGCCCGGCTTCTGGCATAAAACAGGCTTCGCTCACCCAACAAGCTCCGGGGTTAAGCATCCCATATTTTTTTTCAATTTCTGCGCGTAATTCTAAATAACCTTTAGAATAGAATAAAAGCGATCTTTGGGTCGGTTTTTCATCTAATGCGGAGGTTCCCTGGGCAGAAATTTGTCCCCCCACCCAGTCGGTAATTTCGGTTAAACAAACGGTTTTTCCTGCTAGTAAACCTTCATAAGCAGCCGCACTTCCCGCAAGTCCGCCCCCAACCACTAATAGATCACATTCTACTTTTTGATCAATCCTAGGAGGGGTTGCTAAAGCCAGGGATAAACTGGGATTTAAAGAGATTATACTAACGATTAAACCAATCAAGAATTTGGGCATAATTTTAGTCATGTTTGAGCCGAATTTTATAGATATTTAATAATTTTAAAGCTTTGGGGTTAGAAAGTATATGTTACAATGAAATCAACTAAATTTATTAAAGCATAAACTTTGATAGAGAAACCCCATTTCTTGAATATAGGGAATAAAATCCCCATTTTTAACATAATCATAATTAAGATATATAGAATAGTAAGATCACACTTTGAACCGGGCTACAACCCTCTTTGATTTTCGGTGTAAAATGCTCTGTTCCTCACTCTGATTATGTATGATTGAACTTCTAGCTGTGCTATCTGCATCGGCGGCGGCCGGATTAAGAATTGCTTTACCTTTACTGGTGATTGGTTTATTGCGAAATGATTTATGGTCGAGTGTACCGTTTCTGTCTAAATTTTCGCCACAGGTCGTTGTCGGGGTTCTCGTTAGTTGGTCGCTGTTTGAAATTTTTGCCTCGAAAAAACTACTAGGACAGCGTATTTTACAATCCATACAGTTACTATTTAGCCCCTTTGTTGGTGCTATAATGGGTTTAGCGATCGCCAAATCTACTAACGTCCAACCTAGTTTATATTGGATTATTGCCATTGTTGCGGGTTTACTGGCTCTGGTTTTACAATTAGTGCAAACAGGATTATTTTATCGTTTACGCGGTTTACCGCTAGGGGTAATTTTAGGGCAAGATATTCTCTGTGTTTTCTTAGTAATTTTTGCTTTTGATGCCCCTAAACAGGGCGGATTAATTGCATTATTATTATTGTGGCTTTCGATTAGAATTTCTAAAGAATGGTATCGCTGGTATAAAAAACAAGGTCAACCCCAAGAGCGCAACCCTAGACGTTATAAACGGGAACCTGATTGAGAGTAGGGGGAGCAGGGGGAGCAGGGGGAGCCTCCCCGCTGGCTGGCTCAAGTATAAATCCTGAACAGCAGCAGTGCGAGCGTCCCCGCTCGCTGGCTAATAAGGGTTTAATTGGGAATTTAATTGGGGGTTTAATTGGGGGTTTAATTGGGAATTTAATTGGG
>DMPJ01000212.1 GCA_003456035.1 Planktothrix sp. UBA8402 | reverse complement strand
TAAAAATAAATCACCGATCACCGATCACGGTACGATGAACGATGACGCTATGCCATCACTACTATCCATGACCTACGACCAATCCGCCGAACAGCTATTAGAGTTAGCTGCTGCATCGGGCGCTGAGGCTGCGGAAGTGTTTCAATCTCAATCCCTATCCAAGCCGATTTTTTTTGAAGCCAATCGACTCAAACAACTCGAAAGTAGCCAATCGGAAGGGACAACCCTGCGACTTTGGCGAGATGGACGTCCGGGTTTGGCCGTTGCCTATGGGCCAGTGGAACCGGAAAAATTAGTTACCCGGGCGCTGGCATTAAGTACCCTAAATCAGCCAGAAACCATTGAATTAACCGAATCTAAGGCCAAATCCACCTATCCCGATATTGGGGAAACTGTACCCGTTGAACAATTGATCAGTTGGGGGAAACAGGCGATTGCATTAATTCGGGCTTCCTATCCTGACGTCCTCTGTGCAGCCGAATGGGATTGCGAAGTCGAATCAATTCGCCTGATTAACTCCCTGGGACTTGAATGCAGCCACACCGACACTACCCTCAGTGGCTATATGGAGACCGAATGGGTACGGGGAGATGATTTTTTAGCGGTTTCCGATGGCCAAACTCAACGGGATTTTCTTGATCCTACCTTACTCGCCCAACGGATTTTAATGCGCTTGAATTGGGCTAAGAATAATGTGCCGTCTCCCGTCGGTCGGATTCCGGTGCTATTTACCGCTAAAGCCGCCGATATGCTCTGGGGAACCCTGGACTCCGCTTTGAATGGTAAACAGGTCTTAGAGGGTGCTTCTCCTTGGAGCGATCGCTTAAATACCCCCGTCGTATCTCCGATGTTAACCCTATATCAAGAACCCGATGCCGGGCCATTTAGTTGTCCCTTTGACGATGAAGGTATCCCCACCCGTCCGATTACTTTTATTCAAAACGGAGTTTTAAAACTATTTTATACCGACTTGACCACAGGTCGCACCCTGGGAAGTGGTACAACCGGAAACGGATTTAGAACCCATTTAGGCAGTTATCCTACTCCTGGTTTATTTAATCTTTTATTACAACCTGGAAAAAGTTCTTTAACTGAGTTAATTAAAGGTTTAGATCGGGGTTTAATTGTCGATCAAATGTTAGGAGAAAGTGCAGGAATTAGTGGGGATTTTTCGATTAATGTGGATTTAGGATATCGAGTCGAAAAGGGCGAAATTGTCGGACGAGTAAAAAATACTATGGTCGCCGGAAATGTTTACACCGCCCTCAAACAAGTTATAGAATTAGGAGGTGATGCCTCTTGGAATGGTTACTGTTATACTCCTTCTATTATTGTTGAAGGATTATCTGTGACGGGCAAAGGGTAATGAGTAATGGGTAATGGGTAATGGGTAATAGGTTTTAGAAAAATCACCGAATGATGATTATTACCTTTATTATAAAAATATAAAAATAAATTACTATTCCCTGTTCCCTATTCCCTATTCCCTTAAAATACTATCTACGGAAAAACCATAATTATGATTGAATTTAATCAATTTGAGGCCTTGAGTTTTGATTGCTATGGCACTTTAATTGATTGGGAAAACGGAATTACTCCGGTTTTACAACAATTAGTTAATGCTCATGGCATTGAGATGAGTAATCAACAGTTACTTGAATTATTTGCTATCTTAGAACCGGAAGCCCAAAGTGGAGAATATAAAACCTATCGGCAAATTCTGCGGGATGTGGTGCAGAAGTTCGGAGAACGTTTGGGGTTTTCTCCGACTCCCACGGAATTAGAAAGTTTAGCCAATTCAATTCAATATTGGCAACCATTTCCTGATACGGTAGAAGCTCTAAAAGCCTTAAAACAAAAGTATAAATTAGTGATTATTTCTAATATTGATGATGATTTGTTTGCCCAAACTAACCAACATTTGCAAATAGAATTTGATCATATTATTACAGCACAACAAGCTCAATCCTATAAACCTTCTGCCCATAATTTTCAATTCGCCTTAAACAAAACCGGGCTTTCTGCTAATCAATTACTGCACGTTGCCCAAAGTATTTTCCATGATATTGCCACGGCAAATAGTTTAGGATTAACAACAGTTTGGGTTAATCGTCGTCAAGGACAACCCGGAGGAGGAGCAACGAAAATTGCGATCGCTCAACCGGATTTAGAAGTTGCTGATTTAAAAAGTTTAGTTGACTTGATTTTTGAGCGTTAAGAAATAGAGTTATTCACTAAAATAAACTTTAAAATGGCATTTTCCAGACTTTTATAGCATTCTTATCTCCTCCAGCAACCAGAAATTTGTTATCAGGAGTAAAAGCTACAGACTGTACATAAGAAGATGGAAAAGAAAGAGTAGCGAGTTCTTTATCTTGTTTGAAATCCCAAATTCTAACTGTTCCATCATCAGCACCAATCGCTAGAAATTGAGAATCTGAAGTTATAGCTAAAGATGTAATAGCTTGAGTGTGACCTGTTAATTGATCTCTGAATTTACCTGAATTTAAGTCCCATATTTTAATCGTTTTATCATTGCTTCCAGAGATTAATAATTGATTATCTGGACTAATCACAATGGCTCGAATGATGTCTTTATGTCCTTGATCTTCGTCTGAAGTCCGAATTTCTTTTCGCGTCTTATAGTCATAAATTCTCAAAACTTTATCATCTCCCCCACTGACTAACCATTTTTCATTGGGACTTAATGCAAGAGAATTAATCTTTTTAGTTGGGGTTGGGATTGTCCCAATTTGTTTACCTGTCTTCTGATCCCAAAAAGTGATAGGAGTATTTTCTCCAGCACTGATCAAAATTTGTCCTGTCGAATCATAAACAAGACTGCGAATATTGCTATCATTCGGAATTGGAAAAGTCTCAAATTTCCCAAAATTTAAGTCCCAAATTTTTAAGGATTTCACTCCGCCAATTGCTAAGTTGTTTTTATGAGGATTAAATACAAGCGTATATACTTGATCTTGATTATCAAACTTCCTTTCTTCTTGGACTTGTTTGAAAGTAGAAATTTTGACTATATTCTTGTCACCTCCACTTGCTATCCTGTCTCCATTAGGACTAATAGCAATTGTATAAACTAGACTATTTCCAGAATCCTGTAGACTACTAAGTACAGGAAAGATAGCTTTATCCTCTAAGAAATTTTTGATTATTTTTCGTCTTGACTCAGCTTGAGACAAATAATCTTTATACTCAAATTTTTTTGAGGAATGTTGAATAACTTGTTGATAAACCTGATCAGAAAGTTTTAAATTTAACATCGGATCTTTATTGGATTTTATAGCTAAATCAAAATAAGTATTAGCTAATTTTATTTCGGCTTCTATATACTGTTTATCTCGGTCTAAAACTTTCTCAAAATCATTTCTGGCTTTCTCAAAATCATTTTTCTGATAATAAGTTTTACCCCGTTGATAATAAACCTCTAAAAATTCAGGATTACGGTTAATTTCTTGATTGTAAGAACTAATTGCTTGATCCAGGTTTCCTTGGTAATAATAAGCTAATCCTTGATTATAAGAAAGTTCTGGGTAGTTAGAATTGTTTCTTTGCGCTTGATTAAAACTATCAATGGCTGCTTGATAGTGTCCTAAATTAAGCTCCGCTAATCCTTGTTTATAATAAGGTTCAGCTAAAGAAAAAGAACTCTTTTCTTTTTGATTCAAATAAATCACTTGCTGAAAATCAGAAATTGCATCTTTATATTCTCCTAATTCAGCTTTAATTGAACCTCTCATTAGAAAAGCATCTTGAGAAGTAGGATCTTTCTTGATAGTCATATCTAAATCTTTAATGGCATTAGGATAATCCAGTTTTAGTAGTAAATAAACAACCGCTCGATTCAGATAAGATTGATAAACTTGAGGATTCCGCTTTATAGCTTCACTAAAATCTACATAAGCAGCTTTATAATTTGCTGTTTTTAGATAGAAATATCCTCTTAATATTAGAGGATCAACATAAATATTAGGATTTTTAATATGATCCTTAAATTGAGGTTGAGAGTCTGATACTGCTACGTTAAAATCTTCTAAAGCATATTCAAAATTTCCTAAGTTAAAATAAGCAAAACCTCTTTGAGCATAGGCTTCTGAAAACTGATCATCAAAACTTAAAGCTTGGGTAAAATATTTAACAGCATTTTCATATTCTTTGTCTTCTAATGCCTTTTGACCTTTTTGATAGAGTTGAAATACTTTAGGATCTTGGTTAGAGGATTTATTCTCATTGTTAACAATCTTAAACAAGTTAACTTCTTGGATATTAACAGGAATGTTAACATTTAAAAATGCAACTTGTATCGAAGGAATCCTAACTCCTGTAAAACTTATATTCATATCTCTCAGGAAGTTAGAAAAATCTTGATTAGCTTTTTTTCCTTGGGAACCTGAATTTTTAAATTGGTTTAAATAAAAGACAAAATCATTACTAATAAAAGGACTAATCGATTTTATATCTTCTTGAGATCGAACGTTTTTGAGATTTTCTTTTAAAAGTGATGGGGTTGAGGAGAGATTTAATTCCTTATTTTGAGATAAACTTTGAGCAAAAGCAACAAAACTCAAATCAGATAAGCTAATCAAAGAAATCAATAAAGAAATGAATAATAATTTTAAGAATCGATAGAGATTAGTCATAGCGGTAACTGGTTTACAGTGTAATCCTTCCTTAATTATAGTGGGTTTAGTGGGATAACTCTCCTGATGTTATAAAAATTAACATGGGTAGAGCTTGGTAATAGGAAAAGAAGTACGATCGCCCTAGCTCACTATAATAATATATAAACTATTGATCAATTATTTGATAAAATTATCGGAGGCAGAGCCTCCGGTTGGCATTCCAAGGTTCTACCTTGGAACGAGGGGAAGGGTTAGAGTTGTCCGAAACCTTTTTTCTTCTTGTCTTTCTTTTTCTTGGCTTTTGCCGCCCCGGGATAACCTCCTCCCATTCCGGGCATTCCTGGCATTCCCATCCCCGGCATACCTCCCATTCCCGGCATCATGCCTTGACTCATTTGTTGCATCATTACCCGCATTTTCTGGAAGTCACTAACTAACTTCATCACATCTTTTTCTAGCATTCCTGAACCCTTAGCAATACGTTTGCGACGGGAAGGAGAACTGGCTAATAAATCGGGGTTTTGGCGCTCATTAACGGTCATGGAATTAATCATCGCTTCCGACCGTTTTAATTGCGCTTCTCCCTGGTCTAATTGGTCTTGGGAAATCTTATTCATCCCCGGAATTAACTTAATTAATCCCCCCAAAGATCCCATATTTTTCATCATCCGAGTTTGACGCAGGAAGTCGGTAAAATCGAATTTTGCCGTGACAATTTTTTCCTGCATTCTCTCGGCATCTGCCAAGTCGAATTCTTCTTGGGCTTTTTCAACTAAGGTTAAAATATCACCCATGCCTAAAATTCGAGAGGCAACCCGGTCAGGATAAAATGGTTGTAATGCTTCAACTTTTTCCCCCACCCCAACAAATTTAATCGGAGCCCCCGATACCCGACGAATTGATAGCGCCGCCCCGCCGCGACTATCCCCATCCATCTTAGTTAAAATAGCCCCTGTAATCCCAATTTGGTTGTTAAAGGTGCGAGTTAAATTAGCAGCTTCTTGACCCGTCATCGCATCCACCACTAACAGAGTTTCATGGGGTTCAATAGTTTGTTTAATTTGCGCTAATTCCGCCATCATATTTTCGTCTATTTGCAGACGTCCGGCGGTGTCAATAATCACCGTATCAATATCTTGATTTCGGGCATATTCTACCCCTTGACGAGCAATTTCTACGGGGTCGGTATCGGTTCCCATTTCAAACACAGGAACGTTAATTTGTTTGCCTAATGTGATTAATTGATTAATTGCCGCCGGGCGATAAATGTCCGTTGCGACTAATAAGGCGGTGCGATTTTCCTTTCTCAAATGCAGGGCTAATTTTGCCGTGGCGGTGGTTTTTCCCGTCCCTTGCAACCCCGNNTCACCCCCGCCATTAAGATAATTGTTGGGGCAGTGTCCGCTTGAGCGAGGGGAACGTTACTTTCCCCCATGACGTTGACCAATTCATCATGGACAATCTTAACGAACTGTTCTCCGGGTCGCACACCAGACACGACTGCTGCTCCCTGGGCTTTTTCCCCTACTTCGGCGACAAATTCCTTAACCACTTGCAGGTTAACATCGGCTTCGAGCAGGGCGCGACGGACTTCTTTTAGGGCATCTTGAATNNTCACTAATTTTATCTTGACCTCGGAGTTTCTTCCAAGTGGATTCAAAGCGTTCGGCAAGAGCATCAAACATAGCAATTTCTTTATTGAGTAGATTGGCGTCACTCCCTATAATAATATTTAAAGGGCCGCAATTGTTCGATTATAATCAAGAGAATTAACCCTAAAAAAACCAACATTTCCCTGTAGGGGCGAGGCGCGCCTCGCCCCTACAGACTTCGATGATAAGAGTGTTGTCAATCCAATCCTTCAATTCTAATCTCGTTTGGTTTTTTCGACATTTTCATCAAAAATCGCTCCTCTTTTGATTAAGTCGGCTTTCACATTTTCGGAAATTCCCGCATCATGCCAGAGTCGAGCTTCTTTGATATTTACTCCGGTAAAATCCACTCCGGCTAAATTAGTTAATGCTAATCCAGCTTGATGCAAATTAGCATTTTTTAACCGAGCATCTGTTAAGTTAACATCGCTCAAATTACAGTTGCTCAAATTGGCTTCTTCCAAATTAACATTGGTTAAATTAGCCCCGCTTAAATTTGCTAAGACTAAACTCACACGATGCAAATCTGCCCCACTTAAATCCGCATCACTTAATAAGGCTCCGCTTAAATCTGCCCCTCCTAAATTGGCATTCTTTAAGTCGGCAAAGGTTAAGTCAATATCGCTTAAATCTGCCCCTCGTAAATAGGCATTCGGCAGTTTTGCCCCACTTAAATCCAATCCACTTAAATTAGCTCCTAATAGTTTCGCTTGGGCAAAATCTTCTAAGGGATTTAAACCAGCAATTTCCGCTAACTCTAAAAAATTATCAGTTTTTGCTGATATAATAGCTTGAACTGTTGTTTGCAACTCAGAAAAATGACACCCTTGAGATGCTGCTTTTTGGGTTAACAATTGCAGGTCTTCATGGCTATTATAATGGAGTGTCATTTCGTGAATATCAGCAGGTAAAGGTTGTTTTTGTAACCAAATTACCAGTTTACGCTCCAACACCGCCAAGCGATTTGGGCTAAGATTATGGGGCCAAAGTCCTTCTACACCAGTCATAATAGTTTTAATGGTTTTGTTTATTAATATCATTAAACATCACAGAGGGTTAACCACTAACACCCAGGATGTTCTACTAACCTAATCTTTATTTTCCCTAAAAATTGCCCCTTGTTTGACTAACTCGGATTTAATTCGCTGGGAAATTCCTGCTACCTCGGTAAAATCAACGTTTGTGACCTGGGCATTTTTAGTCTCGGCTTGGCTGAAATTAGCCCCTGTTAAGTTCACACCTTGAAATTTTACCCCGGTTAGGTCGGCATAATTCAGATTAGCGTGGCTCAGGTTTGCTTGGGTCAAGTTGGCATAGGGTAAATAGGCACTTATTAAGTTAGCATGAGTTAAATTAGCATAACTCAAATTAGCCCTAGGCATTTTAGTTCTGACATCAGCTTCGCTCAAATTAGCACCAGTTAAATCAGCATCGCGTAAATTAGCATTAGTCAAAATAGCGTAACTGAGATTAGCTTCTTTTAAAATCGCTCCACTCAAATCGGCTAAGGTTAAATTAGCATAACTGAGGTTAGTTTTTTCTAAATTTGCCTCGCGTAAATCAGCGTAATTAAAATCAAGATTACTTAAATCCATACCAGCAAAATCAAATAAAGGATCTAAGCCAATATTTTCTGCCTGTTGTAAAATATTGCCTGGATTTTCTATTAGAAACTCTCGAAAAATAGCCCAATGTTGTTGAGAATATAATTCAACTTGTTCCCATTGTTCTAACTGTTCATAGATTAACTTTAAATAGTTAAAAATATAGCCTTGACTCTGATAATTTTTATGGGATTTAGCGAGGGTTAATTGTTGTTGATAAGCGTCAATTGCTTGATAAAATTGTTCTTGGGATAGATAGATTTTTCCTAATACCGATAATGCCTGTTCTTCCGTATGGGTATCTAAAAATTTACGGGCGAGCACTAACCGTTGGTTTTGATATTCTAGGGCGTTAAAATAGTCTCCTAAATTATAGTAAATATTGCTCAAATTAACTAAAGCATTCATTTCTCCTTTTTGGTCTTGAATTTCCCTGGCAATGTCTAAATGTTGTTGATAGCAATTGATGGCTAATTCCGGGCTTAATAGTGCTTCATGTACAACCCCTAGATTCCCCCAAGCCGCGCCTTCCCGTTTGCGATCCTTTAAATTTCGGTAGGAGTGGAGAGCTTGTTGCCAAGATCCTAAAGCGGCTTGATATTCTGCATTTTGATAGTGTAAAATCCCTTGGTGGAATAACTCGTTGGCTTGATCTAACATCTAAATCGTTTATTTGATGAATTCCTTGATCCAGATTAATCTAAATCCGTTAATTATGCAAGGGGTAATCTATTCCCCCTAACCCGCCTTTTTTATGGGGATTTAGAGGGATCAGATATCGGTAGTAATTAGAGGTTTTAGACTTTAGTTAATTCTGATCAAGATGACTTCGCCCCTACAAGATATCAGGATTTCTTACCGTGACTTGATGTTCTGCTAAATAGGTCTTAATTTCTGCTACACTTAATTGACCATAATGCAATAATGATGCTAATAAAGCGGCTTCAGCTTTCCCTTGGGTTAAGGCTTGATAGATATGATCACAAGTACCAGCGCCCCCCGATGCAATCACTGGAATTTCCACGGATTCGGCAATTTTTCGAGTTAATTCTAAATCATAGCCTGCCTGAGTTCCATCGGCATCCATACTGGTAACTAGAAGTTCTCCAGCGCCTCTTTTTGTAACTTCTTTTGCCCATTTTAGAGCATCAATTCCGGTATTTTCCCGACCGCCTCGCACATAAACATCCCAACCCGGATTATCGGGATTTGTCCGACGCCGGGCATCAATTGCTACTACAATACATTGTACTCCAAAGCGATCGCTGGCTCGATTAATTAAGTCAGGATCACGCACAGCGGCGGAATTAATACTAACTTTATCCGCCCCGGATC
The DNA here is from genome assembly GCA_003456035.1 of Planktothrix sp. UBA8402. Taxonomy (GTDB): domain Bacteria; phylum Cyanobacteriota; class Cyanobacteriia; order Cyanobacteriales; family Microcoleaceae; genus Planktothrix. The sequence goes on along the minus strand of DMPJ01000212.1, from coordinate 2,134 downwards.
GTAACAAATTTTTAATCATTTCTAAGTCTTGAATCCCGCCTCCTACTGTTAAGGGAATAAATACCTGTTCGGCGGTGCGATAAACCACATCAAAAATAATATCTCGGTCTTCATGGGTGGCTGTAATATCCAAAAATACTAATTCATCCGCCCCGGCATCGTTATAAGCCGCCGCTAATTCTACCGGGTCACCAGCATCTTTTAAATCAACAAAATTAACCCCCTTCACCACTCGACCCGCTTTTACATCCAAACAAGGTAAAATCCGTTTTGCAAGCATAATAACTGTTGAAGATTAGGACACCAAAACTGAGGGTAAAAATCCCTTTTTTTAGTTGGTATTAATTATATATCAGGGAATACCAAAATAGGGAATAAGCATTTGAAATACACAATCTTACATAACCTAGCGAACTGTCACGCATTTAAACCTTGTAACCTGCTTTATAACCTAGCGAGCGAGGACGCTCGCACTACAATAGTTTTAGGATTTAAAATAGCTAATTTAGATCCTTAACAGTTTGTAGAATAAATTAGTTATTGAAACCGGATCAACAAAAGGTGGACGGAAGAAAGAAAGAGGTAGTTAAGCTGTTGGGCATCTAAATTTGTTATTCATAAATTATTGTAAAACCCTGGTAGTGCGAGCGTCCCCGCTCGCTAGGTTATAAAGTAGATTATTAGGTTATAAAGTAGGTTATAAAGTTTAAATGCGTGACAGCTTAGGAGGATAAAAATGAGTTTTCGATTCATCCGTTATCGGTTTTTTCAAATCGGTTTATCCGTAATATTAGGTCTGATATTAACTTTAATTTTAAATACTAAAATCATGGCATTAACCGCCGATGAAATTAACAGAATTAGTCGGTCAATTACCGTATTAATTGATGGGTTAAATCCGGGATCGGGAGTAATTATTGCCAAAAATGAGAATACTTATTATGTCTTAACCGCGAATCATGTTGTTAAAAGTCCCGATGAATATACCGTAATTACTGTTGATGGAGAACAACATCAAATTAATTACAATCAAGTGATTAAATTACCAGGGATTGATTTAGCAATTCTGCCTTTTACTAGCGATAAAATCTATACTATTGCTCGCATAGCAGACTATAATTATGATAGCAAATCTGAATATATTTTTATTTCAGGATGGCCAGATTCTAAATTACCAATTGCTGAACGGAGACGAATATTTACGGCGGGGTTATTAATCAGTGAAGCCGAAAAAAACTCCTTAATTAAAGAACCATTTACCAGAGGATATGATCTATTCTATACTAATAGGACGCAAGTGGGAATGAGTGGATCTCCAATTTTAGATCGGGAGGGTCGAGTTATTGGCATTCATGGTCAATCAGAAGGACAAATTTTTGCTAATCCAGAATTAGGATTAGTTTCTCGTGTTACGTTAGGATATAGTGCCGGAATTCCCCTACAAAAGTTTTTACAATCAGGAATTGGATTAAATTTAAACGTAACTCGTCAACCGCCTTCTCCAATGAATAAAACGGAATTACAATCTATTAATCTGGTGTTAAAAGTTCCTGCATTACCAACAGAATCAACGGCTTTAGATTGGTCAAATCGAGGTAATCAATTCTATCGTTTAGAACAATGGCAAGAGGCGTTAAAAGCCTTTGATCAAGCCATTGCTATTCAATCTAATTTTTATCCGGCTTGGTATGGACGGGGTAATACCTTAGCGCAATTAAAACAGTATTCAGAAGCGATTAAAGCCTATTCTCGGACAACCCAAATTCAGCCAGATTTTTATTTGGCTTGGCGAGAAAAAGGCAACGTTCAGATTAAATTACAAGAATATGAAGATGCTTTATCAGCCTGGAATATAGCGATTAGAATTAAACCCGATGATTATCAAATTTTGTATCTTAGGGGAAATCTATTGATGAATTATTTAAAACAGTATCAAGAGGCAATTAAATCCTATAATCAAGTTGTTAATTTAAAACCGGATTTTGTTCCTGCTTGGATAANNAGAGGCAATTAAATCCTATAATCAAGTTGTTAATTTAAAACCGGATTTTGTTCCCGCTTGGATAAATCGAGGCATCGCTTATGATCAATTACAGAATTATCAGGAAGCAATTTTATCCTTAGATCAAGCGTT
>DMPJ01000022.1 GCA_003456035.1 Planktothrix sp. UBA8402 | reverse complement strand
CGCACGAGTTTTTCTAAAAACTGAAGGGGGAATTTTGAGGGGGGTTGACAAAAAAGCAATTTTGTGCATTAGCTCCCAGGACTTCCCACTTCCCCCAATTAACCATACTATATTTTGAGATCAGGTTAATTAAGAATAATAATGATAGAACGTATCCCAGAAGTGGAAGTTATGGATACTTGGGAAGCAGCCAGCGAGTATGATGGGATGGATTTTAGCCAAGTTAACCAAGAATTTGCCCAATTAGCCATAGAATTAGGGCCAGAAACGGGATTAATATTAGATGGGGGAACCGGGACAGCGCGGATACCGATTTTAATTGCTCAAAGGCGCTCGAAATGGCAAATTACCGGAATTGATTTATCGGCAAATATGCTATTTATTGGGAATCAAAATATTGAGCAAGCGGGGTTACAGGAGCAAATCAAATTAGAACAAGTGGATGCAAAACAGTTACCATATCCTGATGATCAATTTGATCTGGTAATTTCCAATAGTATTGTTCACCATCTATCCGACCCTCTGCTATTTTTTCAAGAAATTCAGCGCGTGTTAAAACCCCAGGGGGGAATATTTCTCAGAGATTTAACTCGTCCGAGTTGTGAAACAGAACTTAATAGTTTAGTTGAACAATATGCCGGAAACTGTAACGACCATCAGCAAAAACTATTTAGAGATTCATTACAAGCGGCTTATACATTAGATGAAATTATTAATTTTATCGAGTCTGTGGGTTTAGAGAATATAAGAGTTTATCAATCTTCTGATCGCCATTGGACAGCAGAACGTTCCTATCCTCTTTCTCGCCATACTTGAGGTTTAATGTATTACTGTTAGACCTGGGGTTTAAACCTGTAGCTAAAAAATAGTGACTATTCGGTACTTATTAGGATACAATAAATTAGGTTTTTCATTAATTAGGGATAAACTATGTTCTGCTTTGGGATTGAACATGAAGTAGCTTTTTTAAATCATCAAGGGAAGTTTGCCGATTTCCAGAATACAAAATTTGCCGATTTTGATCAAATTGTTGACAGATTACCTCTATATCCTAATGACGACTCACAATTAACAGTGGGTGATGCTGGGATTAGAAAAAAGCGTTGGTATATTGAAGGATTTGAAAGATTTACTGATTCTGAAGATGTCACCGATTGTGTAGTTAAAGGGATTGAAATTAGAACAACTATACATTCTACCATTCAAGCAGCAATTGCTGAATTAACCGCCAGTTTTGACTTACTGCGTGATGTCGCTGCTACTTTTGGTTTTTCGCCAATTTTAGCCAGCTTTAACCCCTATACTTCTGTATTTGAACCCCAACCTCCATTAAATGATTTTGAAATCAGAAAGCTACAAGCGTATCCAGATGAACAAACTGCTTATATTTTCATGGTTTCTTATGGGCCAGATTTTAATATTTCAGTGGAAAATTTACCTCCTGAACAGGTAATTGATATTGGTAAAAAATTCACTTATTACAGCCCTTATATTATTCCTTTTAGTTATAGTTCTCCTTTTTATAATGGGGGTTTATGGGAAGGTTTATCCATCAGGACATTTATCAGAACCGGGAAAAGACCAGCGACGTTAGTTTTTGTGGAAACAGCAGAAGAACTGATCAAAAGTGTCCCCTCGTTAACAAAAATTGCCCGCATTCCCTCCGAGGTAGGACGCATAGAATTTAAAGCCTGTGATAGTTGTGATAATTTCGCTATTTATGCAGGTTTATTAGCTTTATTAAAAGGTTTAGTCTTAGATAAAACTTTACCTGGTAGAGCGATAATACCTGACGCTGATTTACACCAATTGTCAGCAAAATATGGTTTTGAGAATCAACATATTTTTGAGAATGCTACCCAAATTTTACAAGCTGCTGAAATTGCCCTAAAAGATGATCCTGATCTGGAGTTTTTAAACCCACTGAAAGTCATTTTATCAGAGAAAAAGACCAAATCTCATGAATTAATTAAGTTATTCCAAGATTTAGGTTCTATTGAAGCAACTCTCAAGCAAACTTACCGCAATTTTGGAAATTACCAGTGCTAATGACCAAACAAAAATAACCATAGCGGTAAGGTTAATAATAATAGCGTAGAACCCATTGCTAAATTCGTAACGGCTAATTCCCGATCTAAATTAAAGGCTTCTGCTAGAACTAAAGTTGCAAAAGCCGGAGGAGTTGCCATTTGTAAGACTAAAACTAATAAAGGAGATCCCGTTAATCCCAATAGCGTTAATCCATAACCCAATACTAAAGGCACAATTAACATTTTAATTGCTAAACTAACAGCAGCAGGTTGGAAATGATGCCAAGAATTAAGCTGACTCAAACGCATTCCCATCAACACTAAAGTTAAAGCCACACTCCCCCAAGCAATGCCGCGTAATCCCAGTTCCATTGGATTTGGTAAAGGAATATTCCGCACCATTAAACCAATTACCATACTAATTAAAGCCGGATTTGTTAACGATACCCGAACTAATTGCCAAGGATCTTGTTTTCCCATCCCAAACCTAGCAGCTAAAGCCACCCCTAACCCATAGGCGCCAATTACTGTTCCCAGTCCATCATAAAATACCGCCCAACCGAAATATTTAGGGCCGACTAATGCTAAACTAACCGGGAAACCAATATATCCGGTATTCCCTACCATAGCAGCCAATAAAAAACTACCTTGGGAGGGCAGAGATCGGGGTAAAATATTCAATTTAGGAATATGACCTTGCCATTGTAAACCGATCCAAGCCAACCCCGCACCGAGGAAAATGGCAGCCCAAGCCACTAAAGGAGCAATCCAAATCGAACCGGATAAATCTGCTTTTCTCAAAAAGGCAATAATCGCAATTGGAACAATACCCCAATATAAAATTTTACCTAAATAATAGGGAACAATCTCAGGCAATTTTCGACCCAAAATCCATCCGATTAAAACGCCCCCAATTAGCCATTGATAAAGAGTCAAAAGTTGAGTTACAGAATTAGACATAGAAATTAGTTAAAATGTTGACCGTTGACCGTTGGCTGTTGACCGACAACCGCTTGTGGTGTATGACTAAATAGGGAATTATCCAATAAAATTGAGCCTTTGATGGATGTTAGGAGTGAAGCCGTTGAAGAATTCTAGTCTGCCTAAACAAGCCCAAACTGTAGCTGATGGAGCAACAGAAGATATTCCAGAGGCGATCCGAGATCTTCCCCTGGTAGCCGTAACTTCCTCTGGCTCGTCTGCGAAGCCGGGACTATTCTGGAAAATGCTAGGGTTAGCAGTGGTAGCGTTCTGTACCGCCTTAGTAATTAATTATCAATTTGGAATTCTGGCTCATCGGTCTGATCTTCCCGTCGCCCAAACCCAAATTCCTCTAATCACGCCGACCCCTTCTCCGTCTGTGTCTTTAACACCCCAACCGGCGAGTTCCCCGACGCCTGCTCCCACTCCCACCCTTCCCGATAATTTACTTGGTCATCTCCCCTATCAGGAAGCCCCCGAAGCCGAGTTAAAAAGTATTACTGCTGATGGGGGTCACCGGTTACGCCAAGCCACCGCCGAGGCTTATCAAGAAATGGAACAAGCTGCCAGATCTAGTGGGGTGATTTTAGTTCCGATTTCAGCTTTTCGGAGCGTTAAAGACCAGGAAACGGTCTTTTTTGAAATTAAAGCCCAACGGGGACAAGTGACGACTAAACGCGCACAAGTCAGCGCTCCGCCGGGTTATAGTGAACATCATACGGGTTATGCCATAGATATTGGCGATGGGAATAGACCTTCTACGGATTTAAGTGTAAGTTTTGAAGAAACCCAGGCTTATCAATGGTTAAAAGATAATGCCGCTTTTTATAGTTTTGAGTTATCCTTTCCTAAAGATAATCCCCAAGGAGTCAGTTATGAGCCTTGGCATTGGCGTTTTGTTGGAGACCGCCATAGTTTGGAAACTTTTTATCAGGCTAGAAACCGGAAGGAAAATTGATGAAACCGGACATTAAAGCCAAGGGGAGAATTTTATGACCTTTGAAGAAATCTATCAATTTTTCCAAGAACCGCCGCCTATTTATCTTAATAAAGAACTGGCGGTTTGCTATATCTTATCTGTATTTCTCCAAGGGGACTCCTACGGAACCGAATTAATTGAACAACTTGAACAGGAACATTCCAACTATCGGTTATCCGATACTGTGCTTTACAGCGCCTTGAAGTTCCTGGAAAAACAAGGAACAATTACGGGATATTGGCAAAAGCTCGAAGGCAGAGGTCGCCCTCGCCGGATGTACCAAATTCTACCCGAACATAAATTCCAAGCCCAGGAGTTAGCCAGACTTTGGCAAGAATACACCTCTAGGCAAGGTAAACCGCAAATCAATCAATAACCTTTAAAACTAGACTGAATTAATCTATGATAATTCCCGTAATCCCTTCTACGTTTGTGCTGACACTACTAATGGCTATTGGCTTATTCTTCTTTGTTCGAGCTTCAACCAAAGATCGAATAGAGCAGGAAAAACTAATCGCCGAACAGGAAGCGGACTCCTTGCTCACGCAAATTCAGCAATATTTCACATCCCGATCTTATCGGATTACGGAGTTAAATCGGGAAGAAAATCAAATCACCTTTGAAGGTTTAGTCCGCCCCAGTTGGTTTTTAGCCATCTTCTTAACCCTATTAACAGCCGTTGGACTGTTATGTTTGGGGTTAGTCCTATCGATGGCTATTCCCAACCCAGGCAAACTGTTTTGGGGACTGGTGTTGCTTTCGCCCCTGGCGGGTTGGTTTTATTGGAAAGGCTCCGGGCGTCCAGAACAGGTCTGTCTCAAGCTAGATGCCGTTATTGATCAGGGTAACCAAACTCAAAGTTTCATTACCGTAACTGCTCACCGAGACGAACTAGCAACCCTCAAACAATCACTCCACCTCAAACCTGGCGAATAATTTTTATTAATCACAAGCAGCACCCACATCCCTATCAGGTTCAAAACCGCAAACATGACAACTATGCCAACGGTCTTGAATCTTTTTAAGGACGCGACTACCACAAGATGTTGCAGACAACATCTGAATTTTAAACGCCCTTAACTGTGGAAGTTGAGGATACCGAGGATACCAGTGTTGCTTTCTCCACAAGCAGTTTTAAGCTGGGGAATAAAAAGTGATTCTCCTCAACGTACTGGGCGCCAAATAGACCCTTTTCAGCCCAGAAGTATCTATCTGTGGTATGCTCATTTCGTTTTACAAGCAGCAAAGCCGGAGGAATAATTCCTTCAGCGTGGATAAACTTACGAGCGGCCGTNNATGCTATATTGAGGCACACATTCTAAAATTCTACGTCCTTCTTGTCTGCGACGGCTTTTACGCTTACGTCTTCTAGCCAACTTGTTGACCTCCTTTTTGAGCAGGCGGGTTGTAAATATAGCTACAAAATCCGAGAGAATTATATCTGTTCTAGTTCAAAATTTCAAGCTGTTTTAATAGATTGACACAAATTGATCAGAAAGGACGCCGGGGGCC
>DMPJ01000275.1:194-10887 GCA_003456035.1 Planktothrix sp. UBA8402 | reverse complement strand
TCTAATTCTGTTCAAAATTCGTTTACTATTTTTAGAGGAACTCTTGTTTTTAATTAGGTTAAATTTGTTCAATGGCAGATATTGTTGATATTGCTGTAAGTGCGGGTTCATTTACAACCCTGGTAGCCGCTGTTCAAGCCGCAGGTTTAGTGGAAGCATTAAAAAGTCCTGGCCCTTTTACTGTGTTTGCACCCAATGACGAAGCGTTTGCAAAACTTCCCCCNNGGAACAGTACAAACCTTAGTTCAAAATCCACCGCAGTTAGCCAGAATTCTAAAATTTCATGTCGTTTCGGGTAAACTAACAAAAGCTGATTTAGAAAAATTAGGTTCTGTTACTTCCTTGGAAGGTTCACCAATTCCGATTAACTGTTCCGATGGTTTTGAAGTCAAAAATGCCACGGTACTCGCTCCCGATATTGAAGCGGATAACGGCATTATTCATGTTATTGATACGGTGATTTTAATGGGTTAATTGATTGAGAAAAATAACCCGTAGGGGCGAGGTCTCCTCGNNTTCAAACATCGTAGCTGGTTGTCACGACTATATTGATAGTGTAACTTTTCCAAAGTTTTAAACTTTGGAAAAGTTAGTTCTTTTTAAATCTCTTTTATATTCAATGGATTTGTCAGAGAATTGGTAAAAAAATATAACAATTCTCCCTCATAAATATAAACAATTAACTTTGTTTAATTATTCTTAGTGTCTTAGTGCCTTTGTGGTTTATTCAAAAATTACCCATACATCATTTAGGAATCGAGGGTGTAGAAAATTTAATCGGATAAACATTAAACAACTAATCCTACACCCTACACCCAATTTAACGATAATCAGAGCTTTGAATATCTCTTAATCGTGCTTCAGGACGTTTAAATCGATCTAATTGAGATTCAAAAAATTGACGATTTGCGAGCAAATGTTTAGGATTTTGATCATCTAAAGGATACAGTAACGCCGTGCGTAACGCTTGAATTACCGCAGAAGTAACACAATACATTGACCTTTGAAAAGTATTAGCTAACTGAATCAACATATCATCTTCGCCTCGACAATGTTTTTGATAATATTCTACTAAATAATTAGGCAAGAAATGTAACATATCTTGCATTAATAATGTGGGAGGAATTCCGGCTGTCCCAATCGGGAAAATATCAGCATAAAGAATGCCATAATGGAAGTCATTTTGATCATTAGGAACTTGCTGGGCTTGAGCATTATAAGATTTAGTTCCTCGGAAGGGAGATGTCCGATAAAACACCGCTTCAACGTAGGGTAATGCCGCCTCATATAACCACATAAACCCTTTAGATTTGGGGATAATTTCATAACATTTCCCATCAATATAAACATGATGATAAATAGGTCGTCCGGCGATCGCAAAAATCCCATTCACGATAAAATTCATCGCTTCAGGAACACTGGTAATTTTGCCTTCATCATAGAGATCACTCATTTCAAAAAACACAGGCGCCATCACTTCCCAGAATAGTCCTAAATTACTATAATAGGACATCATTTTGACCTGTTCTAAGAATAAATCGGGGAACAGTTTATATAATCCCATCATCATCGGATTTTTCTTAAAATAGGCTTTAATGGCTTTATCGGCGTTAGTTTTATATTCATCCGTATCTAAATAGGGATCAAATTGTCCCCCCATATCTCGATGCCAAAACATTGCTTGCATACAAGCTTCGGCAAATTCCATATTAACCCGATCATGCCATAAATGATGCAATAATTTAGGCATTTTTCGAGTTTCACCCTTTTCTATAAAGGCTAATAATTCCGGGTGTGTTGTGGCTTCTCCTCGCCATATTCTTAAATCAGCATCATCTCCAGCATAATGATTATGCAGGTCTAAATATTCTTGCGGAATGAAGTATTTTAAAAAGGGTAAAGGATTTAAAAACACCTGTTCGGCAATATACAGTAAATCCCGCCAATAAAAATCCATTGGGACTGCATAAGCTTTATAAATTCCGATAATTTGCATTAAGTTTTCTGGGGTATCGGGTAACATTGAACCCCCAGCTTCTAAGCGGTGAATAATCTCGTAAAATTCATGGGTTGAGGGGGGTAATTTTGTTTGAGATAAAGTTGCAGTTGTGATAATTTTTCCTGGTTTTAATTGTTGATTTTAGTGGAAATCAGAAACCGGGTTTCTGAAAAAAATCTGGATTTTCTTGGCAAAATCTGAGGCAGAAACCCGGTTTCTTGGAGAGGTTTATTGTTTAATGGCAATTTGGGTAGGAACAGATTGATTTAAGGCAATAACCATGGCTTGGGCGGTGGGTTCCATCCATCGAAATAACCAAGTTGGTTGTATACCCAGAATGAAAATTAACGCGGCTAAAATTAATGCGGGAGCTTGTTCTGAGAAGGTGACTTTCGGATAATAAGCTAATTTATTATCCAGTTTACCAAAACAAGTTCGGTTGAGGAGAATCACAAAATAAACGGCCGTTAAACCGGAGGCAATAATACACAATAAACTGTGAATTGGGAACACCGAAAATGTCCCTTGGAAGACGGGAAACTCGGCGACAAATCCCACTAAACCAGGGATACCAGCGCTCGCCATTCCTGCCATAATTAATAAAGCACTGGTTAAGGGTAAACCGCGAACCGGGTTCATTAAACCATTGAGAATATTTAAGTCACGGGTTCCAACTTTTTCTTCTACAATTCCGACTAATTGAAACAGAATTGCCAAGATTAAACCGTGAGCAACCATTTGAGCAATTGCCCCAATTAAACTTAATTCATTCGCCGCCGCCGCCGCCACTAAAATATAGCCCATGTGACCAATAGAACTATAGGCTACCATGCGTTTAATATCCTGTTGAGCAATAGCGGTTAAGGCTCCATATAACACACTAATTACCCCAATTGTTGCTAGGGTAGGACTAACAATATGCCAAGCTTCAGGAAACAGTTGTAAACCAAAACGAATTAAACCATAAGCTCCTAATTTTGCTAAAATTCCTCCTAATAAAATTGTCACGGGGGGAGAAGATTCGACATAGGCATCGGGTAACCAAGTATGCAGGGGAACTAGGGGAATTTTGATCCCAAATCCTAATAGTAAAACCGTGAGCAAAATTAACTGAGTAGTTAACCCGAAGTTCTGAGTTTGAATGGTTGAATAATCAAAACTTCCGACATCACTTAACCACGCCATACCTAAAAATCCGGCTAGAATTAGAATCCCAGAAAGGGCGGTATAAATCAGAAATTTCATCCCCGCATAGGCGCGTTTTTCACCACCCCAGATGCTAATTAAAAGATAAATGGGGATTAATTCCAATTCATAGAATAGAACAAATAGGAGTAAGTTTTGAGATAAAAAGGCTCCAGCAATTGCCGCATTAACTAATAAAATCATGGAGTAATAGAGNNACTGCTGGCAATGACAATCAAGGTTAAAACCCCGCTTAAAGCAATTAACGGAAAGGATAAACCATCTATTCCTAAACTATAGGATAGTCCTAATTGGGGAATCCAAGCTAAATATTCTTGCAATTGGAAATTAGGATTAGTTAAATCAAAATCAAAGGTGAGTTTTATTGTCCAAATTAAAATCACACCTGTTATAGCTAAAGCAATGGAACGAACTTGAGAAGCCGAGAATTGTTTGGGCAAGAGTCCAATTAATAAAACTGCCAAAACTGGAATAATAATTAAAGCGCTCAACATAGGTTTAGGGTTTTAATATCAGGGGTAATCTCAGGGATATTTAAGTTAACCAAAAATTTAGTTTCCAAACTTTATTAATCATAACTTACCAGGATTTAAAAAAGGTAAAATTCTAATATTTAAAGTTTGGATAATGGAAATAGAAATTATTTATTACACTCTCAGTAATTTTTGGGATGAAATTTCTATTTTCACAAAAATTTTAGGCAATTATCTTGACTTCTCCGGTCTCTAATTCATAAAAACCACCGACAACTTTTAATTTTTCATCAGCAATTAATTTAGAAATAACCGGAGAAGAATTTAACCGTTTTAGTTCCAGTTTGACATTAGCAATCACTGCTTCTTCCCAAGTGGGTTTACCTTTGATGGCAGGTTTAATGGCATCAATAATACTGCCAATTTGACCGGGAACCGCATTTCCTTCCAGGGTCGCTTTAATGGCGCCACATTTTTGATGACCTAGAATCATAATTGTTTTAATTCCTAATTCTAAAACTCCAAATTCAAGACTACCCATTTCTTCGGTGGTAACAATATTTCCCGCATTACGAACTACAAAAATATCCCCTAAACCTTGATCAAAAATAATCTCGGTTGGTACTCTGGAGTCAGCACACCCTAAAATAGCGGCAAAAGGTTTTTGACCTGCGGTAACTTCTTTCATCCGTTCCCGATTTTGGTTAGGATGTTTCTGTTTATGTTCCATAAACCGTTGATTTCCTAACATTAAGGTTTCTAAGGCTTTTTCTGGGGTGATTTCTGGAGGTTCACAACTGGAAGTTTCTCCGAGAGTTTTCTTTTTTTCTCCGTCTAAAACTTTCGTTGTAATTCCAGCCGTTAATAAGGCTGTTCCCACAATGCAAACACCATATTGCAATAAATGTCTGCGGGTATAATTGGGTGTATTGTAATCTTGGTTCATATTGTTTTACCTGGTTAATGCCATGGATTTAAAACTATCTCAAGCAAGTTTATCTCAGATTAACTGCCAAATCAGCCTGATTATAAACTTGCTGAAGGTAGCTTTAAGCCACAACTTTTACCATCCCGGTTTCTAAGTTATAGTAGCCTCCTGCTATTTTTAATTTCCCGTCTTTAATTAATTGGGAAATAACTGGAGAAGCCTGTAAACGACTGATGCCCAATTTAACATTAGCAATGGTCGCTTCTTCTAAAGTTTGATTGGGCTTAATTGCCGGTTTAATAGCGTCTAAAATGCTAGAAATTTGACCGGGAACTGCATTGCCAGCAATAGTGGCTTTGACCGCCCCACAACTTTGATGTCCAATCACCATAAGGACTTTTGCTCCTAACACTAATGTTCCAAATTCAAGACTACCAATTTCTTCGGGAGTAGCAACATTTCCGGCATTTCTAACTACGAATAAATCTCCAAAACCTCGGTCAAAAATAATTTCCGCAGGCACCCGGGAATCTGCACAACTGAGAATAGCTGCAAAGGGGGCTTGTCCTTGGGCAACTTCTTGAACTCTGGTCATGGTTTGATTAGGACTTTTTCGTTTATTTTCGATAAATCGTTGGTTTCCTTCTAACAGTTGTTTTAAAGATTCTTCGGGGGTAATATTGTTCTGGGCAACGGCAGGTTGAGCTTTGAATAAACTTGCTTTTGTTCCTAGTCCGGCAGTTAAAGCCGCAGTTCCTGCCACTCCTGCACCAAACTTTAATAAATTCCGACGGGAGATGTTTGAGTTTTGTTGAGTTTTGTCCATGATTTCTTCAGATTTAATGGATTTGAACAGTCAGAGAATTAATCCTCTGGATGAATTATAAATGAAAAAGCCAAATCTTTTAAAACAAATTCAGGCTAAAAAATCCTAAAAGTAAAGTCACTCCCAAGATGATAGTCAAAGCATAAAATTGGGTTTGGCCAGAAACATTGTATTTCAAACTTTGTCCACTAAAAACCGTTGCTATACCGACTAAATTGACAAATCCATCAACAATATAGCGGTCAATCCAATACATCGTATTAGAGATTAATCCGACTACAAAAATAATCGTGACTCGATAAAGTTTTGCGGTGTAAAAATCATAAGCAAAGAAGTCTTGTACAGTTTGAGAGGGCAGTTTAACAGGTTTCTGCCAATTACTATTCCAATAAATTCCCGCACTAAGTCCCCATCCTAAAACCGTCGAGGTGATTAATAAACCTGCAACTGTTAGATTAATAGTTTCCCATTCAGGTAATAAATTCCATTGTTTTAATAACAAAGGAATATGCAGACAGAATCCTGCTAAAATTGTCATGGGTAACACCATCGCCCATAAACCTTCAGGGGAACGGGTGGTCATTTGTTTGGGTTTTCCGGTAAAAATTAACCCAAATTCACGGGTTAAACTAAAAACTGTTAAACCATTAACTAAAAATAGGCAAAGTGTAATAGCGGGTTGAGTGTTCCAGAGGGTTTCTGCTAACTCTAATATTGTCCAAAAACCGCCAAAGGGAGGAACAGCAACTAAGGCGATAATTCCCACTAAAAAACACAATCCCGATATCGGACGCCGTGACCATAAACCGCCATATTGGGTTAAATCTTGGGTGACATTATTACTAATAATTCCCCCGGTGGTCATGACTAATAAAGCCATCGGTAAAGCATAAGTTAATAACAAAGATAAAGCCGCTTGGGTTTGTCCAGTTCCAACAGCAATAAAAGTGATGCCCATATAGGCACTAACGGAATAGGAAAGGGCGCGTTTAATATCAATTTGAGCAATAGCAATACAACTGGCTCCCACTGATGTTGCTAACCCAATAAATACCATAGTTGACATTACTAAAGGAGACAATGCTAAAACGGGCTGCATTTTAACTAACACCCAAGCTCCAGAGGCAACGACAACAGAATTGCGTAAAATCGTACTGGGAAGGGGGCCTTCCATTGCTTCATCTAACCACAAATGCAGGGGAAATTGGGCACATTTTCCCAGTGGCCCCGCCAGTAATGCTAACCCTAATAAGGTCGCAACTTGGGGGTCAAGTTGGGCTGTTTGTGACCATTGGGCTAATTCTGTAAAATTCCAAGTTCCGGCGAGGGGAAATAGGGCAACCACTCCCATTAATAGGAATAAATCACCGACCCGTTTGGTTAAAAAAGCATCTCTCGCCCCGGTGACAACTAAGGGTTGATTAAACCATAACCCGACCAATAAATAAGTTCCTAATGTGAGAATTTCCAGAATAATGTAACTGTAGAATAGGGAATTACACAGGACTAATCCACATAAACCCGCTTCAAATAAAGCTAATAGGGAATAAAACCGCGCCCACCCCCAGTCCATTTCCATATAACCGACGGCGTAAATTTGGGCTAAAACATTTAAACCAGTAATAACCAAGGTGGCAGCAACGGTGACGACAGAGATTTCTAAGGGAATATCTAAGTTGAGGTTAACGATGCTAAACCAAGGAATGATTAACTGTTGGGGAGGTTGACCCCAAATTTCAGTTAGGGCGAATAACCCATGTACAAAGGCAAATAGGGTGGTGATGATATTGACATATCCGGCTGGACGGGGGCCAGTGCGTCGAATAATAGACGGAAACCAGAGGGCAGATAACAAAGCTCCGATTAAGGGGTAGCAGGGTATCCACCAAATAGTTTTTAGGAAAAAATCAGCCATTGGTGTGACCTATTGATCAGTTTGCAGAAAGATGAAAATGGAGAATCACCTAGGGGCAAAATCTTACCCCAAGAGCTTTGTAGCTTTCTGAAGTCCCATTGACCCCAGAAAGTTACATAGACTTTTAACTGTTGAATATAAAGATACCATAGATATTAGTATATGAATAGATCCAAAGGCATATCAATACAACAGATATATCTAATATATGCAATAAGTTTTACTTATAAAATGTCAACACCTAGTTAGTATCTTGAGTTGGAGGCGAGGAATGAATGATCAGATTAATAGGAACTAAGTCAAGAAATAATACAAAATAGTAGCTTTTGATCGGATTATATTATAATTATCTTTGTGTTTTGTAGATAAAAAATTAAGATAAAAATGAAGTTATATTACATTCCGACAACAAGAGCCGTGCGTCCCCGTTGGATATTAGAAGAACTCGGAATATCCTATGAATTAGTTTATGTGACGATGGCAATGACTCAGGAGCCAGGGTATGAAAAACTGCATCCACATCGAAAAGTTCCTGTCTTAACCGATGGAGATGTAACAATATTTGAATCCGCCGCCATTTGTGCCTATTTAGCCGATAAGTTTCCTGAAAAAGAATTAGCACCAAGTCCCACATCTCCGGCTCGAAGTTATTACTATCAATGGCTATTTTATGCTCCACTAACTTTAGAAGCACCCGTTGAACAATATTTGTTTAATGTTTTACCGAATTTACCTGAAAAACTACTCCCTCAAAAACATAGAACAGAAGTTTCGGCTGAAGAAGCCTTAGTTTGGTTTAATAAAGTTGCCCAACCTCTCAACCAATTATTGAGAACTCAAACCTATCTTGTTAATAATCGTTTCAGTGCTGCGGATATAGTGACAGGTGGTGTATTAATATGGGCATTACGATTAGGAATGCTTTCAGAAGATTGTCCAATTAAGGATTATGTACAGCAGCTAATGGAACGTCCGGCATTGAAAAAAGCGGATGAAGATTTTTATTCAAAAAAATTATGATATAAAAACAATAATTATAGGATATAATTTATTATGTTATGTAAAGATAATATAAAAACGATATGAAACAGCTTTCCCTATTTCCTGAAGAACAAAATAAATTTGATTCTGATGCCTTAGATTCATCTAGTTGGGGAACATTTAAAGACAGCCTAAAAGCTCCTGTTCATAGCTGGTTTACCTATCCAGCCGGGTTTTCTTATAAAGCTGTTGAATCCAGTATAAAACAATATGAAATTAAACCATTAGAAGTGATATATGATCCCTTTATGGGTTCTGGTACAACTAATGTTGTTGCCAAAAAATTAGGCATTAGTTCTTATGGGTGTGATGCTCATCCTTTTGTTTTTAGAATAGCGCAAGCAAAATTAAACTGGAACATAAGAATAACAGAAGTTTCAAAATCAATGAAAACTATTTTTTCATTGATTGAGGAACATCAACAAACAATTAAAGAAACAGCTATTCTAAAAGAAATTTTTCCTGAATTGGTTTTAAAGTGTTATGACCAAGAAAGTTTATTTGATTTATTATTAATTCGAGACAGCTTATTTAATTCTGACATCGATCAGAAAATGAAAGAATTCTTACTGGTATCTTTGACTAATGTACTGAGACAGGTTTCTACTGCTGCCACAGGATGGCCATATATTGCTCCTAATAAAATTAAAACAACATCTCATAATAAGGATGTATTTTCAGAATTTCAGATCAATAGCTTCAAAATGGTTAAAGATATAGAAATTATGCTAAGAGAAGTTAATCAAAACTATCTTTTGTCTGAACATAATTTGTTAAATATAGATTCCAGAAATACTAAAAATTTTATTCAAGAAAATACTATAGATCACATATTTACTTCACCTCCATACTTAAATAACTTTGACTATGCGGATAGAACTCGATTAGAAATGTATTTTTTTGGTTATGCAAAAAACTGGTCTGACCTCACTCAAAAAGTCAGGAAAAAATTAATGACTTCTGCTACTACGCAGACATCAAGAAGTGATGAGCGATATATTCTTTCGCAAGATATAAAATATTATGCACCTATAATCTATAATTATCTTGATGTGGCTATAGAAAAATTAGGAATAATTCGTTTAAATAAAGGAGGAAAGAAAAATTATGATTTGGTTGTTGCTGGATATTTTAATGAGATTTTTGAAGTATTAAAAGATTGTTATCGTGTTTTAAAACCAGGGAAAAAAGCTATTTTTGTCTTAGGAGATTCTGCACCTTATGGAGTTCACATTCCAACAGATGAATTTATAGGAGAATTGGGAGTTGCTGTCGGGTTTTCTAGCTATAGAATTGATGTTTTAAGGCAAAGAGGTGACAAGTGGAAAAAAAACCCTCAATGGCATACTGAAAAATTAAGAGAATCTATTGTTACCTTAATTAAGGAATAAAAAACGATGAATAATATGAGTATACAAAATCCTGGTAGTGCATTAGGTGAAGCCATCGGTGCTGAACTAGAAAAATTAGCCCCTTCCACCCAAAAAGACAATTTAGGAGTTTTTATCGCTGCAAATAATCGTTGTCCGTGACTAAAAGGAATCACTTGATCAACTGTTCCATGAATCACTAAAACCGGAGCTTTAATTAAAGGAATTTTGCTCAGATTAGCAAACTTATCAAAAGGATATAAAGGCAAGTCTATTTTCACTCTAAATGTGCTAATAAATGTACTTTCAAGGATTAACCCCGCCACAGGTTGACGGGATGCTAAATCAACCGATGGCCCTCCACCAACTGAACGACCATAAATAATAATCTGATGCGGTGGAATTTTTAACTGTTTTGTGAGATAATTATAGGAAGCATCAATAGCTTGATAAGCACCCAGTTCCGAGGGTTTCCCTTCACTAATTCCATAGCCGGGATAATCATAGGAAAAAACCGCAAATCCCATCTGACGAAACTGTTCCAATAAAAAGCGATTATCTCCTAAATCTTCTGCATTTCCATGACTGTAAAGAATGGTATATTTAGCTTTAGGATTCGGTAAATATAACGCCGTGATCTTGACATCCTTCGCTGTTTTTAAGGTGAAGAATTCTGGAGTCAGTTGATAACTGGAAGGTTGGGGGACAAAAATTAAGCGTTCTGAATAGAAGTAGGCCCAAATTCCAACGGCTACATACAAAATTATCAGAAAACGGAGCATTCGTTTCCAGGAAAATTCACCAATAATAAAGCGTTTGATCAAAGTCTGGCGGTTGATCATAATATTTGCAAGGTAAAGCTGTTTTTGTTCTAATTTTGTAGTTTAATAGATTTTGTGAACAATTAATCTAGTCAATAGACTGTGAGGAATCAC
>DMPJ01000275.1:0-185 GCA_003456035.1 Planktothrix sp. UBA8402 | reverse complement strand
TATCAAACTTGAGGGCGAAATTGCCACCATTGGGATAACTGAGTTTGCTGTAAGGGAACTCGGAGATATCGTTTTTGTGGAATTACCGAGTGTAGGTAATCAGATTGATAAAGGTGAACAATTTGGAACAGTTGAGTCTGTAAAAGCTGTCTCTGAAATTTATACCCCTGTTTCAGGAGAGGTGG
>DMPJ01000061.1 GCA_003456035.1 Planktothrix sp. UBA8402 | reverse complement strand
CGGGTTCGGGTGCTTCCACAATAAGAGGAGGTTCCACAATAGCTACGGGTTCGGGTGTGGGGTCTTCCTCAATAATAGGAGGTTCCACAATAGCTACGGGTTCGGGTTCAGGTTCGGGTGCTTCCACAATAATAGGAGGTTCTGAAGATAGGGATAGGG
This sequence comes from Planktothrix sp. UBA8402, assembly GCA_003456035.1. Taxonomy (GTDB): domain Bacteria; phylum Cyanobacteriota; class Cyanobacteriia; order Cyanobacteriales; family Microcoleaceae; genus Planktothrix. The sequence continues at coordinate 4,400 of DMPJ01000061.1, read as the reverse complement.
GGGAATCAACTCCCGTTTCTGTTTCAGATGCTTGGGGAGGTGTAGACTCAACTGTAGGCTGAGATTTTTTAGATTGGGAAGCATTGCCTTTTGTATCAGATGATTTGCGAGATCTGGGAGAATTTGCCATAATATCTGCCTCGTTAAATATTAACCCTATAAAACAGTTTGAAAACGAATTAAATCAATCCCTTTTTGATGGAACAATAACCAAGATTCGATTAAATCTGGGCCGTGCATTGTTCCCATCAAAGCTGCTCTGAGCGATCGCATTACTAACCCTTTTTTGACGTTGGTTTCTTTCATCGCACTATTAATTATTGCTTTAGCAGCATCGGATGTTAAGGGTTGATCTCCTTGTTGGGTTATTTTATCCTGAATTGCCTGCACAATTGCGATCGCATTTTCCTGTTCTAATTGAGTTTTTGCCTCTTCGTCTAACTCAACGCTTTTGGTAAAAAACAATCGACTCATTTCCACGGCATCTTTCAGAGTTGTTAAACTAGGGCCAATTAATGCCGTCAACTGCTCTAACCAAGATTGATCTATATTAGAGTCAAATTGATAACCCGCTTCTTGCCAATAGGGAATTAATAACTGAGTTAATTCCGGGATGGGCAGTTTATGAAGATATTGGCTATTAATCCAATTTAATTTATCCCAGTCAAATTTTGCCCCGGCTTTATTAACTCGCTCAAAACTAAAGTGTTTGGCTGCGGTTTCTAAAGTAAATAATTCTTGAGTTGCATCGGGAGGAGTCCAACCCAATAAGGTCATATAATTGACTAAGGCTTCTGGAGTATAGCCCATATTCTTAAAATCAGAAATAGAGGTAACACCATCCCGTTTGGATAATTTACGACCCTCAGCATTCAGAATTAAAGGCGTATGACCAAATTGGGGAATATTGGCATTTAAGGCTTCATATAACAGAATTTGTTTAGGAGTATTAGAAATATGATCTTCACCCCGAATTACCTGGGTAATTTTCATATCAATATCATCGACAACTACCACAAAATTATAAAGCGGTTGCCCAATTTCATCCCCACTAGAAGCCCTAGCAATAACCATATCACCGCCTAAATCACTGCCTTTCCAGGTGACTTTTCCGCGCACTAAATCATTCCAACTAATTTCTCGATTATCGTCTATTCTGAAGCGAATTACTGCTTGACGACCTTCGGCGGCAAAGGTGGCTTGCTGTTCGGGGGTGAGGTGACGATGGCGGTTATCATAGCGAGGGGCTTCATTTCTGGCCTTCTGCCCTTCTCGCATGGCGTCTAATTCTTCTGGGGTACAATAGCAACGATAGACTAACCCTTTTTCCCATAGGCTTTGGATGGCTTGACGATATAATTCTAAACGTTGGGATTGGTAAAATGGCCCTTCATCCCAGGTTAAACCTAACCAAGTTAACCCGGCTAGGATGTTTTCCGTATATTCGGGGCGAGAGCGTTCTAAATCGGTATCTTCAACCCGCAGGATAAAGGTGCCACCTTGGTTACGCGCAAATAACCAGTTAAATACAGCAGTTCTGGCAGTTCCTATATGTAAACTTCCGGTGGGACTTGGGGCAAGACGAACTCTAACAGTCATAACTTATATCAATTTTTAATTTAACATAGATCGTGAAAACCCACAGATATCACCATCTTACCATTATTCAGTTCCCTCTAGGGAATAATTTTGTCTAAAACTTTTGTTAGACTGGCAAAAAATAGTAGAAAATTAAGTGAAATCGTTTAAACTGGTTTCATGGATCGGGTTTCGGGTTCACAAAATTAATCATTATTTATGATTTCCTGACACCTAAAACCTAATGCCTGAGACTTCTGGATCAGGGTGCTGAAAAAATCAACTTAACCTCATGTTTGATAGGAGATCATACCTTGCATCAAGAATACAATAAATTAGTCCGCGATCGCATCCCGGAACTGATTCAAAAATCGGGGTTTCAGTATGATATTACAACTTTATCAGAAATCGAATATCGTCAAGCCTTACGCGATAAACTCCTAGAAGAAGCCCAGGAAGTTGCTCAAGCTTCACCAGGGGAATTAGTTAACGAATTAGCGGATTTATTGGAAGTGGTAGCAGCATTAATGGAAACCTACGGAATTGAAGATGAATATATTTTATTAGAACGGGATCATAAACGGGCAGAAAAAGGAGGATTTGAACATAAAATCAAATTACTCTGGACTAAATCAACTTAATTTGTATGCTGATTAATTATGGCTGTTACAAGAATTAAAATTGCTAAAGACAAAGCGGAATTAGTGCGATCGCTAACAGAAATAGAAGGCAAAACCGGGCCGTTTCAAACCTATGCTGATGTCATCGCTTTTGCTGCATTATTAGGAAAACGGCGAAAAAAAAGGATTCCTATTGATGGACTTTCTAAACGTGATCCCGGGCCGATTTCTATGGAGGTTTTTATTTCTAGGGGATATGATGCGATTATTAAATTAGTAGCAATTTCAGAAACCCAAAATCCTAAACTTTTATCTCCTTTTGAACTAGAAGCGGAAGAAGAAAGGGCCTTAATTTTTGAAGAATATGCGAATGGTGGTTTAGAAGTATTACGAGATGAATGTCGCGGGACGGTTGATTATTCGGATCGGTTATTATTAATCTTAATGGTAGAACGCGATCGCCCATCCCAACCCGAAGGCGAATTTGATTTAAGTCGTTTTCTAGGTTAAATTCTGCTTCGTAGGGGCGGGTTCGAGACAATTTCTGTTAATTACCAAAAATCTAAATAAACCCGCCCTCTCTGCTCCGTAGGGGCGGGTTCGAGACAATTTCTGTTAATTACCAAAAATCTAAATAAACCCGCCCTCTTAATTTTCATAATAGTAATAGGGGGCGGGTTTAGCCAGATCTTTTCTAATTAACAGTAACCCTAGGGAACCCGCCCCTACAAAATCCAACCTAAATCAGCTTTAACTGTCGTAATAGGGGGCGGGTTTAGCCAGATCTTTTCTAATTAACAGTAACCCTAGGGAACCCGCCCCTACAAAATCCAACCTAAATGCTCTTTAACTGTGTTCATGGCTATTCTAATGTTACTTGCAGTAAAAGATATCTTATAAGGATTATTTGGCTTTTTCGGGTTAGGATCAATGGTAATCACATTTCCTTGCCAAAGTTCACTTTCTCTTGACCAGTCGAGGGCTGCTAATTCAGAGACTTTTTCTAAATCAAAGGTATGGCTATATTGATCATAAGTTAGATGTAGTAACCGCCCTAAAATTTCTAATCCAATACTGACCCCTAGGATATATTTTTCTTTAAAACTATCAATTTCCTCAATAGTTAATTCTTCTTTAGGAGTTTGGGCAATATATTCAGTAGCAGGACATTCCTCAAAAAACTGGTTTAAACAACTGGCTAATTGTTCGGACGCCATATCAACATCATAACCCATTAATTCATCGCTGGGATTATCAGTAAATACACAACTGACAAACTTGACAATAAAATTCATCGTGTAAATTAACTTGTGTTTACTCGCAGGACTGGCTTTGATTTTCTCGGTTTTGTCTTTAAACATGAATACAGAGTCAACTAAATTCTTGGTAATCCCAATTCTGCCTGCAAACTCTCCAAAAGAAATTAATAAAGATTTATCTAGTTGTCTAGTTTGTGCCATATCTCTAAAGTCGGTTTGACATTGATTAAAATTACCTTCTAATACTAAGGTAATCGGAAAATCATGGTCGGCAATGAGTTCGGCTGTTGATATATCTTCTATTAATTCATGAATTGCCCGTTTGCGGTGTTGACCATCGGTAATATCTAGTTTAGTAGTTCGGGGAATAATTACAAAACAAACCCCTCGACCTAAATCTATGACTTCAATTTTTCCTGGGTCAACATTAGCAGTTAAAGTTCCAATAATCCAAGGTTTATCTTGACTGACTCGCTTTTTAATATACTCTTTAATTTCTTCGGCATGACCTTTAACTTCCGGGCGGTTTTTACCGGAATCTGGGTTATTATCTAAGGAAGGTTTGGCTTGTAATAATGTTGGTAAATCATCGGCAGGGACGTTAATTTGAATCATTTTCCGTTTGCCTTGTTGCAACAGTAAGCCAATATAGCACTTTAGACGGTGGTTTTCAGTGAAAAGGGGTGCCAATAGAGAATCAATTCTCAGGCTTAATTCTGATGGGCTATTATTATTTGTATTCATTTGAAGGAAACTATAAAAAAGGTTACTGAACTTATTTTAAATCTTTTTCTGACATTTGTAAAAAATAATTTGCTATTTTATTTTTCTTTAAATAGTTGTTTTTTTAACTCAATTCTTTTTAATATTCTCCGAATATTTACGGAGTTAATTCTTGTCACCGGAATCGGGTTTGATCTGATTGTCACCACAAAGACACAAA